>CAZLRN010000195.1:0-8323 GCA_964561715.1 uncultured Spirochaetales bacterium | reverse complement strand
ATCTTCGATTCGCCCGCGTTGCTATCTTGGGCCTCGGCAATGTCCGGATCCACGCGAGCCAGCGGCCTGGGTGAGATGACCCTCTCGATGTTGAGAGGAGAAACCGGTAACCAAGCAGCCGAGCTCGATAGGCTCGTCGACTATCTCAGGCAAAGGGTAAAACCGGATGTGGTCCATTTCTCCAACGCGCTTCTTCTGGGTCCGGCACACAGGATCAAAGAAGAGCTCGGCATCCCGATCGTCTGTTCTCTGCAGGACGAAGATACCTGGGTTAACGGCCTGGAATCGAGATACGCCGAGGCCACCTGGGCGCTATTGTCAAAGGTGGCTTTATATGTGAATCTCTTCACCCCCGTAAGCCATTACTGCACGGACCTTATGCAGAATCACATGCACATCGAAGAGTCCAAAATGCGGACGGTTCCCCTCGGTATACATCTCCAGGGATACAGGATGTCGAGCCTCCCGATGGACCCGCCGGTAATCGGATTTCTCTCTAGATTCGCAGAATCCCAAGGTGTGGAGATTCTTGTTGATGCCTTTATTCGGCTTAAATCGGATTCCCGTCATCCAAAGCTGAGGCTCGCCGCGCTCGGCGGAATGACCGGAGATGACAAGACGCTGGTCTCTCGCTTGAAAAAACGTCTTTCACTGAGCGGATATTCTCGCGATGTGCACTTCACGCAGGAGTATGATTTTCCCAGGCGGGTGGAGTTTCTTAGCACATTAACGGCTTTGAGTGTTCCGGTCCTCGAGGGAGAAGCTTTTGGCATGTTTCTGCTGGAGGCTATGGCTGCAGGAGTACCAGTGGTGCAGCCCCGCCTCGGCGCTTTTCCCGAAATAATCGAAAAGAACCGATGCGGCGTGTTGTACTATCCCAATACCGCGCAATCCCTGGCAGAAAGCCTATCGTCTCTCCTCCAGGATCCTGATAGGATGAGACAGATGGGCCAAAACGGCGCCGTAGCTGTCAAACGATACTACAGCATCGATGCGGTCGCTGCCAGCATGGCTAAGGTCTATGCCGAGTGCATAAACTCATCGGACGCGTAGCGATAATGATTTGATGGAAGCACTGCTCGAGCTGGATCACATTTCCAAAAGCTACGAGACGCCGGCACTTTACGGCGCCTCGGACAAGCGAGCTTTGCCCGTGATTCGCGATGTTTCGATGCGTGTGGCATCCAATGAGACGGTCGCTATTGTCGGTCCCTCCGGATCCGGAAAAACCACGCTCCTGAACATCATGGGAACACTGGATCGGCCTTCGGCGGGCACCGTGAAACTAGCCGGTCGTGATATCTCTCAGCTCGACGTAAACGACCTTTCCAAAATCCGAAATAGAGACATCGGGTTTATCTTTCAGCTTCACCATCTGCTTCCCCAATGCACGGTAATGGAGAACTCTCTTCTTCCAACACTCCCGTACGGCACCAGGTCGGAACAGAGGGAGGCGGCAGTGCGGGCCAAAGTCCTGTTGAATCGCGTCGGCTTGAAAGATCATTATCACTACACCCCGAGCCAACTCTCGGTCGGGCAGCGACAGAGGGCTGCTGTCGTGAGAGCACTAATCAATCGACCCAAACTGATCCTGGCGGATGAACCGACAGGATCCCTTGATGCATCGACGGCGGAAGCACTTGGAGATCTACTCGTAGAGCTCAACGCGGAAGAGCATACAACGCTAATCGTCGTGACCCACTCATTAGAACTTGCTCGCCGCATGAACACCACTCTGATCCTGCGAGATGGCGAGCTAACCAAGCACGGGTGACAATCGTGGGATTTTGGAAGCTGGTCTTTCGCAGCCTGTCTCACTACTGGCGCACCCACATCGGAATTGTACTGGGCTCGGCCGTTTGCTCCATGATTCTGACGGGGGCTATGCTCGTAGGTGATTCCGTGCGCCATAGCCTCAGCCGGATTGTGGAGGCGCGACTGGGAGACACATCCTTCGCCCTAGCTCCGGAGGAGCGGCTCTTCACAGAGAGCCTAGCCAGCAATCTTAGCGAATCAATCGAGGGGTCCGTTCGTGTTGCGACAGCCCTTCGTCTTCGAGGAATCGCGATCAAAAACGGCGGCGAGCTGCGGGTTGGCGGCGTGACAGCGATGGGGGTGGACGACTCCTTCTGGAAACTGAGCCCTCAATCGCCTAATTTCGGCTCGCCGGGGGTAGATGAAGCCGTTGTGAACCAGCGTCTCGCCGACCGCTTGAATCTGGCGGTTGGGGATGAGCTGCTGCTGCGCGTCGAGAAAGCGTATCTCATGCCCCAGGAGGCGCCGCTATCTCTGGGTGCCGCTTCGACGGTCTCTCTTCGCCTTTCCGTAAAGGCCATTGCTTCAGAAAAAAGCCTGGGTCAATTCGGCCTCAGATCCAATCAGATCACTCCATTCAACATCTTTGTATCGCTGCCACAGCTGGCAGAGCGGATGGAGCTCGAAGGTCTCGCCAACGTGCTGCTCATCGCCGGATCAAACGGCGTCACTATCGAGAGAGTGCAATCCGCTCTCGAAGAGGTTTGGACCCTCCGGGATGTCGGGCTCGAGCTCAGGGAGTTGGGTGAGGGGGACATGGTCGAGCTTCGCGCAGATCAAGTCTTTATGGATCCCGCCGCCGAAGAGGCAGCCTTTAGCGCTTTTCCCGAAGCCACGGGTATCCTCACCTATTTTGTTAACAGGATACGTTCTCGAGGGGGGCTTACACCCTACTCCTTTGTTTCTGGCTACAACGCACCCTCTGCTCCGAAAGATCTTGCCCCAGACGAGATCATGATCAACACGTGGCTTGCGGAAGACCTCAAGGCCAAAGCGGGAGATCAGATTTCGATGGCGTACTATGTGCTGGGATCTGACAATAGTCTTGTAGAAAAATCCCGCTCGTTTAGGGTGAGATCCGTTGTGCCCATTGGAGATCAGGAAGAGATCAGAGAGCTCATGCCCCTCTTTCCCGGGCTGCACGATGCGGAAAGCTGTCGCAGCTGGGACGCGGGGATTCCCATCGACCTCGATTCAATCAGAGAAAAAGACGAAGACTACTGGTTCGAATACCGGGGCACTCCCAAAGCCTTTCTGCCTCTGAATACGGCCCAGGAAATGTGGACAAACAGATACGGCACTCTGACCGCAATAAGATTCAGCAATCCAGATGGATCACTGGCGGCTGCCGCCAAACACTTAAGAGATCGGCTCGATCCGATCGCTTTCGGTCTGGTTTTCGAACCCGTTCGGGAGCAGGGCCTGAAGGCGGGCCGGGAGGGCGTCGACTTCGGCGGCCTGTTCATCGGTTTGAGCTTTTTCATAATAGCAGCGGCGCTTCTTCTCACGGCTCTGCTATTTTCCTTCGCTGCCGAAAACCGCGCCGAAGAGACTGGCCTCCTTCTAGCGCTGGGATTCAAGCCTCGACGTATCCTTTTGTTTTTTCTAGCCGAAGGCACTGCTCTTGCCGCAGTGGGCAGCCTGGTCGGGGCATTTTTCGGCATCCTGTATAACCGGGTTGTTCTCTACAGCCTCTCGACAGTCTGGCGGGGCGCTGTCCAAACCTCTGCACTCTGGAGCTCGGTCGAGACTCCGACTCTGATTCTCGGTTTTTTTATATCAACGTTCGTGGCTCTTGCCGCAATGCTCATGGCGGTCATGCGACAGGCCGCCAGACCCGTCGTGCAGCTTCAGAGCGGAAGGTTCTATCAAGGAGTCTCGGGCACACTCTCGAAGCCCTGGGCCAGCCTGGGAATT
The DNA here is from genome assembly GCA_964561715.1 of uncultured Spirochaetales bacterium. GTDB lineage: Bacteria > Spirochaetota > Spirochaetia > SZUA-6 > CAZLRN01 > CAZLRN01. The sequence goes on along the minus strand of CAZLRN010000195.1, from coordinate 4,591 downwards.
CTGATCGGCTCCATTGGGGGCATTCTTGTGCTCTTTACCGCATTCGGCGTGTGGTCGGGAGAGAGATCGACAGAGGCGTTTTTCGGCGGAGGAGCCCTACTCTTGTTATCCGGCCTCGCTTTGAGCAATCTCCTTCTGAGGCGATTCGCCAAAACCCAAATCAGAGCCGTTGCCTCTGTCAGGGATCTGGGTATGCGTAATGCTACTCGAAGGCGGCGACGCAGCCTTACAGCAGTCGGGCTTATCGCCTGCGGTATTTTCATCGTGACAGCTGTAGGCGCTAATCGCAGAGACTTGCTCTCTGGCGCGGATAGGCGTGATTCGGGGACAGGCGGATTTTCTCTCTATGCCGAGACAACACTCCCCGTGCTCAAGGACCTCAATTCTGCAGAGGGAAAAGAGCATTTCGGCCTGGAGGATCTCGAACGGAGCAATGCAGAGTGCTTTCAGATTCGCGAGCTGGAAGGAGATGACGCGAGTTGCCTCAACCTAAACCGTGTGCAGAGACCTCGTATTCTGGGAGTTGATCCTAACATTCTCTCCAACCGAGGTTCCTTTACCTTCGTTCAGATCCTCGATGGCTTTGACAGGAACATGGGTTGGAAGATCCTCAACGAAACCATCGATAACGATACCGTGCCGGCTATTGCCGATCAGTCAGTCATAACCTGGGGCCTCGGCAAATCTTTGGGAGATGTGATTGTCTACAGAGACGAGAGGGGCAGAGAATTGAAGCTCCAGCTCGTCGGAGGCCTCGCCAATTCGATCTTTCAGGGCAGCATCCTTATAGCCGAGAGCGTGCTTCGAGAACACTTTCCGACATCAAGCGGAAACCGGGTATTCCTGGCAGATGTCCCTCAAGCATCGATAACGGAGACAAAGGAGCTACTCGAGGATCGCCTCCAGGATAGCGGCGTCGAGATTATCTCGGCAGTCCAAAGACTTGCACAATTCAACCAGGTAGAGAACACATATCTCTCCATCTTTCTGGCTCTGGGTGGCATGGGCCTGATCATAGGCAGCGTTGGATTGGCGATCGTTGCGCTTCGAAATGCCTTGGAACGCCGAAGCGAGCTGGCCCTGCTTCAAGCCGTGGGGTTCGATCGAAAATCCATTCGCCGGCTGATACTATCAGAGCACGCCACCCTGCTTGCCGGTGGCGCTCTCTTGGGAATGGTTGCCGCTCTTCTTTCGGTTCTTCCCTCGCTGCTCTCCTCTGGCGTCGAAGTGCCATGGGCATTCCTCCTTGGCATCATAGGCCTCATCGTTCTGAGCGGTTTCCTTTGGATCAATCTTGCGACCCGAGCCTCTCTGAGGGGCGACTTGATCCCGGCTTTGAGGAACGACTAGGCCGATCTCAAGCGTCTCGTTCTCCGCTCTTGGACTTCGCGAGCTCCTCTTCTACTAAAGCTCATGCTTGCTCGATGCGCAAAGATGGCGTAGAATTCCGAGCAAGGACAGATCGGGCATGAGCAAAACAGATCCATCACGGCATGCACCGGGAGAAATTGACGCCTATCTCGAAGGCCTTTCTGAGGATATGCGATCAGCTTTGAAGCGTGTGAGAAGCATCATTAGGGAAACCGCTCCTGACTGTACCGAAAGAGTTAGCTATCGGATACCCATATTCCGGCTTCAAAAAGACCTCGTCGGAATGTCGGCCCAAAAGAATCACTGCTCGCTCCATAGCATGAGTCCATCGCTGATCAAAGCCATGGCTTCAGAGCTCAAGGGCTACAGAGCCTCCGGCGCGACCGTTCACTTTACGCCCGAAAAGCCTCTGCCAAGAGAACTCATAGAGAAAATCGTACGGGAGCGGGCAAAGGAGTCCGGTTTCGCCTGATCGGGCTTTCTTCGCTATTGATTTTCTAAGGGGCGATATATAGGCAAAGAATGAATGAGCTGTATAGGTGACAAGATGGATCACGTTCTGTCTGATGACCAGTTTGCCAGAGATTGTGATTCTCAGGTGAAGCAGCATAACAGCTACGGTCACGAAGTCCTGTTTGGCATGTGCTACGAATACGTCAGACGTGGCGACTCGCTTCTTGATCTTGGAATAGGTACCAGCTTGAGCTCGATACATTTTGCCAGAGCCGGATTAAAACATAACCGGGCTGGACGAAGCGACGGAAATACTGAAGGAATGCTGAACAAAGCAACAGAAACTCCTCCTAGACAGCGGCGATGTGAGCGCTGGTGATATTCTGCTCAAAGTCTTTGTAATGCAGAAGGATCTATGAAAGCGGCCGCAACAGGAAACATAAATGAGCTGAGTCTCGAAAATCTTGTTCTATCACGCGGTGGTAGAACCATCATAAACGGCTTTACTGCATCAGCGGTCAGCGGCGATGTCGTTGCGCTATTGGGACCAAATGGAGTCGGTAAAACAACAATGCTTCATGCCATTGCGGGGATCCTGAATATCGACGCAGGTGATATTAACTGCAACGGGCTACGTAGTGACAAGGATTCTCTCGAGTGGCGACGCAGACTGAATTATGTTCTCGATGACAGGGGTGTCATTCCGCTACTCACCGTGGAGGAACAGATTTTCCTCCAGTGTTTGCTGGTCGGTGTCAGTCATTCAGAGTCAATCGAACGTACGAGGCTCGTCATAGAGTTGCTCGAGCTCAATAAGGTCAGGAAATACAGAGCGGACGAGCTTTCGAGTGGGCTATGCAAAAGATTGGGTATTGGTCTCGGAATAGTCAGAGATGCCGATATCTTTCTTTTTGATGAACCCTTTAACTCACTAGACATTCAGGCAATCGAAATTTTCAGTCAAATTATTATGACTCTGAAAAACCGAGGGCGAATTATCCTTGTCGCATCCCACTCGTTCCCGCACCTGTCCAGTTTATGTACCCAGATATGGGATCTATCGTCCGGCTCGATTTGGCATGAATCAAACGCACAAATCTCAACAAAACTGCTCAGCCAAACATCTCATTCTGCTGTAACAAACAGCGGAGAGGAAATTTATCTTCCTTGGATTCTCAAATCTAAGTGAAAAGAATTGCAGGCTCACTGTATCACAGGGGAACTCACAGGCTTCTCGGGAATCGCCTAATCGGCTCGCTCACAGCATTTCTAACCCTCCTTATATTGATTCGCATTGCTGTCAATCTCTACCTGGCAATAGATCTATCAAACAAGGGTACCAGTTTAGATGCAGTGCAAATCGCTAGCGCTCAGTTTGTCTTTTTATCTGCCTATATCGTATGGATCGGGACAATAGCTAGCTACCGTATTGGCTTTGCACTACCTCGCCTGTGTTTTATTAACCTGACACCTCATGGAGATCGTTTCCGATTCTACTTCTTGCGCAAAGCAGCGTTGCAAAGACCCACCAATCTTGCGTTTGTAATAATAATGCTCCTGAACGCGCTCATCCTGGCGATGATCTGCGACAAAGGACACGAAGTCGTGGCAAGAGGAGTGGCTGCTCTCGTGTTCTCGATTTTAGGTATCGCTATCGTGATAGCTGTAGCCGTTTGGTCTGATCCGAGTCGATCAGAAATCCAGATCCTGGAAATGCTCTATCTGCTGCTTCTTGTTGCTCTCAATCCTGACATTGGTTCTTTTCGTGATCGCGTTGTTATCTTTTTTTGGAGACAACATTTCCCTTTTTCAAGTGTTTGGGTGATCGGAATTACGGTTGGATTGATAGTGTCTCTTGCAGTTTTCGTGTTGGTGATGGGCAGGATTTTCGTAGCTGTCAGCACGTCATTCCGCAGGAGCCTATCATTAAGTCCTATCGAGAGATGGTATTGGCGGTTTCTCCGAGTTCGAACCTGGTTCATTCTCTATGCAATCATTACTCCGATTCTAATTTCAACTTTCCTCTCTCCCGTTACTAAGCTGTGGGCCCTGATCTATTTTGTCCTATTCGGTGTGGTATCGTATCTCATTTTCATTGCGCATTGCGAAAACACTCTCCATGATAGTTGGCGATGTTCTCTATTTGATGCACACAATTTCCGCCTGATCGCAAAATCCGCCCTGGTTCATATTCTACTGATGATGATCCCTGTGTTAGGATATATTATTGCCAGATGAGGCACACCTATCGTAGTTTTGCAGCGATGCCGTGACTGAAGGAGAGATCCACCGAAGTGTTATTCAAACAGGGAGCCAAAAAATGAAAGAGAAAAAAATCGCCGAAGAACTCAATGAGCAGTTCAGCCGAGCATGGAGAATGATTCGAGAAACAATTTCGGGCTTCTCCGAATCAGATTGGATCACTGCAGGCGTCGATTACTTGGTCCCCGCCCGAATCGCTTACCACCTTATCGAAACGGTCGAGTATTACGTCGGCGAAAAGATTAAAAACGAGTTCAGCTGGGGCAAAAGATTCGGCGGAGGCTGGATAGATATCGAGAAGGATCGGCTTCCGAAGCAAAAGGAGATGCTTGCGTACCTGAAGGAGGTTGAGAGTAAACTGACCGATTGGCTTGGCAAGTGTGACTTTGAAAAAGAAAACATGCTGTTCAAGCACACGGGAAAGACGCTGCTCGGCCATTCCCTCTACGTTTTGAGGCACACTATGGATCATCACGGTCAGTTGAATGGCCTCCTTTACCAAACC
>CAZLRN010000194.1:0-8373 GCA_964561715.1 uncultured Spirochaetales bacterium | reverse complement strand
GATGGCCGCCAGGAAAAGGGAGGTTATCTTGCTCAATGCTTTCGTTCCGGGTTCTCCCAGGATCCGTATCAGGATGCCTGCGGATGCGAAGATCAGGCCGGCCACGGAAACATTCAGGGTGACGGCGATAAGAGTCGGAAGGAGACCGTACTGCTCGATGATAATCAGAGAAGTCGTCAGCACCGCCGGTCCCGCTATCAGGGGCGTACCGAGAGGTACGATCCCGAGCTCTTTTCCAGGTAGGCGTCGCGTCTTTTCAGACCTGATGATGTCGATGATGGCAATGCAGAACAGAACGAATCCGCCGGCTATCATGAAATCGCCTATAGCGATCCCCAGAGCAGCGAATAGCGCCTTCCCGAGGAACACGAATCCCACAGCTATCCCAAAAGCCGTGAGCATCGACTGAAAAATGATCCTCCTCCTCTCCGCACCGGGCAAATCCGATGTGAGAGAGATGTAGATAGGGAGGACTCCTATCGCGTCGACGGCAACGAAAACAGGGATGAAAGCTAAAAGGATTCTTTCTATCATAGCCCGTAGCCGCTATCTTCGGTTTAGTCGAGTTTACACTCTCAACCGCTTGATGTACACTGCAGTTTCGAAGCCGCCTGCTTTGCAGGTGGTCTTTGACTGCTTGCGAAGAGGGATCTCTTTGGATCGAGACAATTTCAGATGCAGTCTCAGGCTCTTGGTGTATAATGCCTGTCGAACACTCCTTTGAAGAGCTCATCAAATCACCCCTCATAAAGACGAAATTCTCAGCACCTCAAGTGAGAGCCATCTTAGTAAATCGAGCCAGACTATACGACAAGCTGACCAAAGCCCTTGCTCGGCCACCCCATGTCATTCTCGCCTCGGCGCCTCCCGGTTATGGAAAGACGGTTACCATGGCGGCCTGGCTGCGTGATTCGGCCATGAGATACGGATGGCTCACGCTCGATAGAGGCGAAAACGATCCGACGAGGTTTCTTGTCTATCTGATTTCCGCGTTAGAAAAAATCTCTAGAGGTTTTGGCAGAGGGACGAAGAGCCTGCTTTCGACGATTCAATCGAGCTCGACGGAGCTTGTTGGCTCATCGCTGATACGAGATATGAGTCGAATCGCCGAACCATTTATCCTGGTCTTTGATGATTATCACACGATCCGCAATGCCTTTGTTCATGAAATATTGCAGTTTCTCATCGATAACCAGCCCCCGCTGCTCAATATAGCAATTCTTACACGCGAGGATCCTCCGCTCGCTTTGGCCCGCATTAAAGCGCTGAACCTCGTGACAGAGCTTCGCTCGGGCGACCTGGCCTTCAGTGTGGAAGAGACGAAAAGCTTCTTTCGAGACTCTATGGGCCTCGAAATGGAAGATCACTTGATCGAGGCTTTGCACAGCCGCATAGAGGGGTGGATTGCCGGATTCCAGCTCGTGGCGCTCACGATGCAGGAATACAGACCGGAGAAGAGCCGAGAGGTCGTTGGAGATTTCACCGGTAGCAGTCGCTATGTCGTGGACTACTTTGCGGAGGAAGTTCTGGAGCATCAGTCAGAAGAGATTCGGGCCTTTATGGTGAAAACAGGTGTGCTGGACCGGTTGTGTCCGGAGCTTTGCGACGCCATTACAGGGAGAAACGATTCTCAGGTTATTTTAAAAAAACTCGAGGACGACAATTACTTTCTTGTTTCTCTGGATGAGAAGAGAAGCTGGTTTAGATACCATTCCCTGTTCGCCGACTTTCTCAGGACGCAAATCGAAAAAACCATAAGCTCAGAGCTGCTAAGAAAGGCGGTTGGGTGGTTTGAAGACAATAATCTTATTGGTGATGCCGTCAAGCATGCGGTTCTCTTAGGGGACGACGAAGAGACTATAAGGCTCATGAAAAAGGGGAGTCGCTGGGCTTTTGCAAGCGGGCAGTACGTTACTTTCCTCAGGTGGCTGCGGTCTCTGGCAGAGGATGCTATCCGCCGCAGCAATGAACTGTCCGTTTGCCGTGCCTGGGCTCTGTTTCTCACAGGTCAGATCGATCTCGCAGAAGAGTCAATCTCCGAGATTGAAAGTGCGGTATCAAAGGCCGGATCCGATCGAAACAAAGGCCGTTGTCTGCTTCTAAGATCCTGGACGTCGTTTCTACATAGTGGAGAAATGAACCTCGAAAGTGTTCATTCTGCATTTCGGCTCTTGGGCGAAGATGATTCGATTTTCAGCGCTTTCGCGCAACTTGCCTTGGGTTTTGCTCTCTATGCACAGGGGGAGATCATCGCGGCGGAGGAGACTTTCAAAAAAGCTTACTACCGATCCAGTCTGATGGGAAATCTGACCTTGGGCATGTGCTCCCTGCATAATCTTGCTTTTGTCATGCTCGTACAGGGCAGAAGAGGAGAGGCCGAGGATTTGTGCATGGGGGCGTTGAAGAGCCTCGAAGAGACATTCGGTGACCATCCGCCCGTTGCGGATATCATTTATATTCCCCTGGCTCATTCGCTCTACCTGGCAAACGATCTGAGCAAAGCCGAAGAGCTGGCAAACAGAGCTGCCAAGTTCACTGCGCAATTCGAACTTCGCTATCTTCTCCTTGACTGTGCGGAGCATACTCTGGCGTTGATCGAGTTAGCGCGGGGAAGGCCAGAGGAGGCATTCTCGGTGATTCGAAGCTATCAAACGATGTACAGGGTTCCCACGACGTCCTGTACGATGAATGCACTCGAGGCCGACATATCGATAATGATGGGCAATGTGGAGTTCGCTGAACATTGGGCAGCAAAGCAATGTATTGCAAGCTCGAGCAAGCCTGACCTTAGTGGAGTTTATGATTATGTCACCTTCAGTAAATTATTGATGAGGCAGAACAAGCTGATGGAAGCGGAATCCTTACTGGAGCAGATTGTCGAAGTGACGGAAATGAGCCATCACGTCGGCGCCCTTCTTCCCGTGCTTATCCTGCTGGCGATTGTGTTCCGCGAGACTGGTCAGGAGGAAGAGGCGAAAAAAAGGATGGAGCAGGCCATTCTGCTGGCACGTGAAGAGGGGTACAAACGTCCTTTTTTGGACCAGTGGCACAAGATAGGATCGCTCCTGCCCAGCGTTCAGAACATTTCTCCTCATTTTATCCGCGAGCTGACCGATGAACACAGAGCGGAAACGGTCTCTTCGACAGCGTTGATTCAGACGGAATCCGATCAGATAGAACCACTTAGCCGGCGAGAGCGAGATGTTCTGGAATGCATCGCGCAAGGCTTTTCTAATGCTGAGATAGCCGAAAAATTGTACATAAGCGTTGGCACAGTAAAATGGCATGTTAACAACATATTCGGTAAGCTCGACGTGAAAAGCCGAACCCATGCCGTAATTCGCGCGCGGGAGCTCGGGCTCCTCTAGCCAGCAGGATCCGCTTTTTTTATAACCCAACCGAAAACCTAACTTTCTATAGGGACGCACTTTTCTACTAATGGCGTAATCTAATTATGAAGTAGCAGATCCGAATAAGAGAGACATTTGTATCATGGAAACCTATGAAATTGTCGTCAGCGGACACGTGGACGAACGCTGGTTGAAGCTGTACGAAGGTGCTAAATTGGATCATCGGTCCACCGGAGAGACTTTGATTTCGGTGCCGGTAAAAGATCAATCTGCCCTGCACGGCATTCTCAGCAGGATCCGTGATATGAATGTGACCCTGCTGAACGTGAAGAAGCAAGACGCAGCGAAGGCACCCTGAAGAGTTCTCAGTGCAAACAATGATAGTCAAAAGTGAAAGAACAAAACCTAACCTAAAACCATACTTTCTGCAGGGGGGTCTCGAATTAATTACTCATTATCTTGAAGGCGAGTTGTAGAAAAACTTAATGGGTCAATGGCAGCGCGTAGCGTAACATCCTGACCCGCAAAGCTATCCTTAAGAGGAGGATGCATATGAATCTTGTTAAAAGATGGAAGAATGATCTATGGGATCCGATGGATGGATTCGAGAGACTGAGGGACGACATCAACCGGCTATTCGATCTGAGGTCATATCCGGAGTCTCGTGGGCTGTTCGATCGAACCTTTTCCCCGGCCGTGGATATCAGCGAAACCGCTGAAAGCGTAGTCGTGGAGTGCAACCTTCCGGGCGTGACCAAGGAGGATTTGGATGTCTTGGTAGCGGGAGATATTCTTACGATCCGCGGCGCAAAGAGGGGTGAGAAGGAGACCAAAGATAAAAAAGTGTATACGAAGGAGAGCTGGGAGGGCAGCTTCCAGAGAACGCTTTCTCTCCCGATCGCCGTGGATGCGGCTAAGATCGAAGCCACGCTCAAAGATGGTGTTCTGAAAATTGTATTACCCAAGAAGGAAGAGGCGAAAGCGAAGCGAATTGCTATCGCTGACAAATAAAGGGAACAGTATGCGTGCCCAGTCAAATGATGTAAGAGACAGAGCCCAGCTTCGTCCCCATGCTGATGTTTATCAGGAGAATGAGAAAGTCACTGTGCAGTTGGAAATGCCGGGTGTTGCCAAGACCAATCTCGAAGTGAGCGTGGAAGGTAACAAACTGAGCATATTGGGAAAACGATCCAGCACGGACTCAGGCGCCACCTATCATATCCGAGAGAGAATGGTTGGGGACTTTGCCATGGACCTGACATTCGATGAAACGATCGACAAAGATCAAATCGACGCAGTCATGGAGAACGGAATTCTGAAGTTAACGCTAATGCGAAAGAATGCCGAGACCCCCCGCAAGATAGAGATAGAAGCTGAGTAATCGGTTTGATTAGGGGTGGAGCATTTTCGTTCCACCCCTCTCTTGTCTTTGAGAGGAACAATCATGGCAGTCAAATATTTACAGTACAGGGAAGAGGCCAGGAGATCCCTGTTCAGTGGAATTCAGAAGGTTGCGAATGCCGTCAAGGTGACCCTCGGACCGAAGGGACGCAACGTGTTGCTCGATAAAAAATTCGGTGCGCCTACGGTAACGAACGACGGCGTAACTGTTGCCAGAGAGATAGAGCTCGAGGAGCCCTTCGAGGACCTGGGAGCCCGATTGTTGATCGAGGTGGCAAAAAAAACAAACGATGTAGCAGGGGATGGGACGACCACCGCTACGGTTCTGGCCTATTCTATGGTCAAAGAGGGACTCAAAGCGGTGGCCGCGGGGATCGATCCGATGGGAATGAAGAGAGGCATCGAGAAGGCTGTCGAAATCGCTGTCGAAGCGATCAGAGACGAATCTCGGGCCATTGAGAGTAGAGAGGAGATTTGCCAGGTAGCTGCAGTATCCGCCAACAATGACTTAGAGATCGGCGAAATGATCGCAGATGCCATGGAAAACGTCGGACGGGATGGGGTTATCGCGGTGGAGGAGTCGAAATCGATGGAAACAACCCTCGAGTTTGTCGACGGGATGCAGGTCGACAGGGGTTACCTCTCACCTTACTTTGTTACGAACCGTGAAACGATGACTGCTTTGTTGGAGAACCCCTACATTCTGATTCATGACAAAAAGATCTCCGGAGTTAAGGATATCCTGCCGGTTCTTGAGAAAGTGGCCAGAGAGAACAAACCGTTGCTGGTGATCGCAGAGGACCTGGAAGGCGAAGCTCTCGCTACGCTGGTCGTGAACAGCCTGAGAGGCGCACTCAAGGCCTGCGCCGTAAAGGCTCCGGGCTTTGGTGATCGCAGACAGGCTATGCTGCAGGATATTGCCGTTCTCACAGGGGGGCAGGTGCTGTCAGAGGAGCTCGGCATCAAGCTGGAGAAAGTTGAGATCCGGCAGTTTGGACAAGCGAAAACGATACGAATCAAGCGGGATAACACGATAATCATCGAAGGTGCCGGAGAGGCGAAGGACGTATCGGCCCGGATCGCTCAGATCAAGCAACAGATCGATGAAACTACCTCCGACTACGATCGGGAGAAACTCCAGGAACGACTGGCGAAACTGTCCGGCGGTGTGGCTGTCATCAAAGTCGGCGCCGCCACCGAGGTCGAGCTCAAGGAGAAGAAACACCGTGTGGAGGATGCTCTCTCTGCGACCCGGGCAGCCGTTGAAGAGGGCATTGTCCCCGGAGGTGGAGTCGCCCTCATCAGAGCTTCAACAGCTCTCGATGAAAGAGTCATCGAGAGCTTGCCCGAAGCTAAAAAAGTGGGTTTCCGTATTGTCAAGAAGGCACTCGAACAGCCGATGCGACAGATTGCCGAGAACGCGGGGCATGATGGCGCCGTTGTCGTCGAGAGGGCGAAAAGAGAAAAGAAGGGATTTGGATTCGACGCACAGAAGCTGGAGTGGGTAAACATGATTGGCTCGGGCATCGTCGACCCGGCCAAAGTGACCCGGTCGGCGCTTCAGAACGCGGCATCGATCGCCGGACTTCTTCTTACGATGGAGTGTGCTGTTGCAGAAAAGCCTGAAAAGAAGCCCCACCGGCCGGCACCCATGTATGAGGAGGAGTAGTACCCGGACCGAGAGCTTCGGTCTGATAGCTTAGAGTTGCGCGGCGCCTCTGTGTGCCTCGCTTCATAATAGAGCCCCGTCACGAGTGGCGGGGCTCGTTTGTGAGATGAAAGGAAGAAGAATGAACTTCCACCAAACGATCAGGGCTATCCGAAAGAGGATCGAAGAGAACAGCTCGTCAAGAGAATCATACATAAAGATTCTCGGTGAGCGTCTTTTGAGAATCGACTCATCAAAAATCAACAAAAGCCCCCTCAAAAACATGTACATTCAGGCAACGGAGATCATCTCCGGCGCGAAGAATCGGGAGGCGATGGAGGTAGATGTGAACGAAACGCTGCGAATGCTTGCCGAGAAAGCTATCACCCTGGATATTGAGCTTATTAAAGGCTTCGAAGACCAGGAGACCCTCAAGATCGTCGGGAAATTGACTGAGCTCGAAAGGCAGAAGACGGGACTCGAAGGTCAGCTCAGCAGGTTCGAAGCAGCACTGAAAATAAGCCAGATCGAAGAACGGATAATGGCGTCAGAGGCTCATATGCGACACTTGAAGGCTGTCGTGAAACGCAAAACCAGTCAGCTCAAAGCATTGAGCCAAATGATCGCTGACCTGGAAAGTCAACGTGAGAAACTGGTTCGTATTCGAGGATCGGAGGAAACGCTTATCGAAAGCCTTCCGGCTGAAAGACCGAACCGAAAGGAGGCATCCTGAATAGCGTGCCTATCAGCTCGATAGAGTGACCAGTGGAAATATTCGGTAATGTATGTTTCCCTCATGAGCCCGTGTACTGTATACTGTAGTCTCGACCTCGAGCTGTACGATAGGACAGTCCCGATAGTGAGGAGGGATTGAGGCAATGTACGTGATCGTTGCAGGGGCAGGGTTGAGCGCCCGACAGGTGATCGGAAAACTTGTCGAGAACAAACATACAGTCGTGGCGATCGATATCAATCCAAAGACGTGCAAAGTGATTCGCTCCGAGATCGGTGTGAGATCGATTCAAGGAAATGCGACCGATGCCAAAGTGCTTAAGAGGGCCGGGGCGCGCAGAGCGGATGTTTTGGTCTGCATGATGAACAGCGTCGCGGACAACGCCGCATGCGCGAAGGCAGGCAAGAGTATGGGCATCAAACGCGTGATTGGTCGACTGAAATATCGCCAACCGGAAGATGTCTACAGATTGGATGGTATGGACACGATTGTTCACATAGCCGATATCCTGGCCGATCAGATCATTGCGGAAATCGAGCAACCCCGAGTCAAAAAAATTATGACCTTTCAGGCTGGCAAAGCCGAGATCTACGCCGTGCGTATTCCTGAGAAGGCGAGAAGCATCGGAATTAAGATTAGCGAAATTGTCAAACAAAGGGCATTTCCCAAAGAGTGCATCTTTATCGGAATCTACAGGGAGAGCACGGGAGAGTATATCATCCCCCGAGGAGAACGAGAGTTCCAGGAAGAGGATACGGTCTTTATAATGTTGAGAGAAAAAGACATTTCTCGAATCACCGATCTGCTGATGAAAAAGGGTCACTATCTCTGGCAGACTTAAGTGGACATAAAGCGATAAACTTTTTACTTTATCATCAGAAGAGATGGCGAAAAACATTTTCATAGCGGCAACGGAACCTCGCAGCGGAAAGAGCCTGATCGCCCTGGGCCTGATCAACGCCATTCAGGGTATCGTCCCGAGCGTCGGCTACATGAAACCCATCGGACAGAGGTATAGGCGCCAAGGCACAGTCGACGAGGACGCTATTCTCATCAAGGGCGTGTATTGGCTGGAAGATGATATCGGTGACATCAATCCCGCTCGAATGAGTGATGTTCAGGCTGATCGGGAGAACCTCTTCGACACAGTCTTCGATGCCTATAGCCGGATCTCGGCGAATAAAGACGTCGTGGTCATAGAGGGCACGGATTACACTTCCACGGTCACGGCTTTGGAGTTC
>CAZLRN010000193.1:0-8389 GCA_964561715.1 uncultured Spirochaetales bacterium | reverse complement strand
CCCTAATCCTTGAAGGGCTGGCTATTGCACCGGACCCGTCCTGCCGAGCTCTTTGCCTCCGCGCGCTTCGCGATGAGCGATTCCCTTTTGATGCCTCCCCTAACTTTTCTCCGCACTGGGGACAGAAGTTGCTTCTTGCCGGTATCTGCCTTTTGCAGTTTGGACAGCGCCTGGTCTTCTCCATCGGCTTGCCGCATTGAGAGCAGAACCTTGTCTGAGACGGATTATCGGATCCGCAATATAAGCATTTCATATCGCCCTCGTCTACTACCTTTGATATACATGATCGATATTATCATATATAGTAGAACGAGACAAGAGCTTTAGTTCAGGTCTATTCTTTTTAGTGGGGCCAGTTCGCCCATTTGCTCACTTTCTGTTCGATTAGAGTCTTTGTTTTTTGTATGAGCTCCTCCGGTTGCGCCAGTTTATCGATGAAGTCGTCAACTGGAAGGTATTCTCCATCTGGCTTTTCTTACATGGCTTGCTGAAAGCCGGTTTTGGGGTCATCCGCTAAGCTGATACTGCAATTCTGAGATTCCAGAGTCACCTTCATAGCAGATACGGCAATCAGCTTCTTTGCTGTACTCATCGCTATAACAGGATAGATGATCGCAGATTGATTAGTCAAATAAAAGGCGAATTGCGTCAGCTGTTCAAGGGATTAACGGAGTTTGGAATCCTGATATGACAAGAGCATGCATTCAATCTATAGTCCGAGAGGCCTGTACCCGCAAGCTTTCATTTGTGCAGGGTGTCCTCGTCCCCAATCAGACGTCGGATATTATTTGTATATCACATCTGAGGGAGAATGCGAAAAAGACCTCAGATCTTTAGAGGTACGATAGCAGAATGTCAGAAGCGACTCATTCTGAAGAGAGCTATACGACCCCCCCAGAGGTTTCAGCAGCGCGTCTGAGCAGCAAAATCGATTGGCTGATAAAGCTTTCATTCAGTTTGACCCGTGGAATAGAAGAGGCCGTCGTGCATGGCAACAGGATGGCCCTGGACCAGGTATTCGCCAATCTGCTCAGCAATGCGGTGAAATACACGGGGGAGAAGGGGCTCGTCAAGGTCAACGTGCAGAAAGAGCAAAGATCCGATACCGTCAGGATAGATATTGCGGATTCAGGTATCGGAATACCAGAAGAGAGCCTGCCGTATATCTTCGATGATTTTTATAGAGCCCCTAACGCTAAAAGCTCCGGACATCAGGGTACCGGCTTAGGTCTCTCTATCGTCAAGCGTATCATTGACATGCACGAAGGCAAAGTGACCGTTGAAAGCCACCCTATCCGGGGAACACAATTCTCTGTGTTCCTTCCTCTAATCAAGGCTCCGCCTGATTTGCCGAATCCGAGCCAAGATCAGTTATCCCGCTACGGACTTTTCCCCTCCTCGACGCCGAGATTTGAATCAATCCTGGGTCGACAGGATCTTCGTGACCTTATTCAACATTTCCTTGATATCCACCGGTTTCTCTGCGAAATCCTGAACCGGCATCCAATCCTGATCGATATCATTTGACGAGAAATCCATTGGGAATTCTTGATTGATGGCCGTGAGCAGTATAATCGGAAGATCTTTGATTCCGTCGGTTTTTCTGATTTCCCGTGCCAGATCGAATCCTCCGGCCGGATTCTCCGGGAACATGACGTCGAGGATTAGCAGGTCGGGCTTCTCCTTCAGCAGATCGTTTATTGCGCCTTCGGTTGTGTCACGGGTGCTTACCTCATGCCCCTCTTTCTGCAGAACCATGGAGAGATTTTCAGCAAGTTCCGCATCGTCATCGATAATTCCTATTAGTGCCATGATCAGTCCTCCTCTGTCGGGCGTTTTGCTTTCAATGTCACTTCAAACTCTGTGCCCTTTCCCAACTCGCTGTCGACCTTTACGCCCAAGTCGAAATTTTGGGCTATTACCTTTGCTATCGCCAGTCCCAGCCCTGTCGAAAGTCTGTTGAACTTGGCGGCTTCATTGGTGCGAAAGTACTCGTCGAATATATGGGGCAGCGCATCCTCTCTTATCCCTATGCCATGGTCGCGAATCCGAACGCGCACGTCTACGGAATCGATTTCGGAGTCCACCTCGACTGTGCCTCCCTCCCGGGAATAGGATATGGCGTTGGCTATCAGGTTCGAGAAAAGCATCGCGAACTGCTCTCTATCACCAATGACACGCTGGTTTGCGATGTTGATTCTGAGATCGATTTTTCTCCCCTCTGCCTTTTCGCGCAGCTCTTCAACCACGTCCTCAAACAGCGCTTTCAATTCAACCGGGGCCAGTTCTTTGGGAGTCTCGGTTCTGGATTTCAAATCCCCAAGGATGAGGATATCCTTGATCCGCTCGCGCAGTGTCATGGCTCTCATATCGATCCTGTCTATGATCTTACGCACCGATGAAGGGACCTCGTCCCAGAACTGGTATTTCAATACCTGAATGTTGTTCTCGATTCCGGCAAAGGGAGCTTTGAGATCGTGGGTTGTAACCAGCATCTGCTTGTTCTTCTCCTGATTTGCCTTGATGAGTTTCTCGTTGGCTTCGCTGAGCCTCTGATCCCTCTTTCTCACCGCCTCTGACAGACTTGACACGAGGTACCAGACGACAAACCAGACAAAAACCGCTGGCAAGGCGAACATAAGCAGCTGGGGCAGGCGTATTTCGGAGACTGGTGGAGCGCCGGTAAAGATGCCCGTAGCCGACCATACCCCCGTTATCTCCAAAACCAGGTTGGCGAGGTACAGTGCCGCCGCGAGAGAGGTAACCAGAAAACTCTCCTTCACGGGGAAAAAGATACATGCCAGGGCGATGTGGAAGAGGAATGTAAAAGCAATAAAAGTGTCGGTGCTGCCGATGATGTGAACCAGAAACGTTACGACCAAAAGGTCCAGGATGATCTGGATCCAGATGTTTGCCTTCACGGTCGTGGCGGGAGTACGTTCGGAGAAGTGGCAAGCAAAGAGGTGAAAGAATACATTGGCGAACAGCAGAACAGCCGCCAGGATAAACAGCTCCGTGGAGGGGATGGTAATGCCCCAACGACTCATGAGACCCGGTATGAATGCTCCGCCTGAGCCGACGACGACAAAGATGCCTGCGACTATCCAACGGACGCTCGTGAACCACCGTGCGTTGTGCAAAAGCACAACGCTTCCCAATCCCTTTTCTCCTGAGGATTGCTGAAGTCCTAGTTGTTCCTCTGAGCTTTCCAGCGTGTACGTAGCCATTATCTAGAAATAATGAGTAGCCATGATTTTCTTCAGCATGACGATATCTTTCTCCTCCAGCCGTATGAGGCTCTCTATCAGCTCGGTTGCCTCCTTGGTGAGAGCCTGCTTGAGGATGCCTTTGTAGAGGTCCACCAGCTCGAGATCATAGCGGACCGCCGCTTCCAGCAGTTCCGGCCCTTTTACCTCCTTCGGAGAAGTCTCCATGAGTCGGAACTCTCTTGCGGGTATATCGTATTTGAGCCTTATTTTTTTGATACGCGAAATCGTGGCAGCTTTGAAACTCTGCATTGCCTCTTGCAGGTGTCGCCTGTGCCTGGCCAGGTAGTACGTGAGAAGTCGTACCCCATTGTCCTCCGATTCATCCCTGATGGCTGCGTAGTATCTCTCGAGTCGCTCTTCGAACTGACTGGCCCTCTCCAGGAGATCTGCTATACTCACAATAGCCATATCCGTGCTTCCCCTTCCTCGAATCGTTTATATGAAATCGCTTCGGTCACTGCAGATCCTTCCTTTTGTCCGTCAGATCGCCCTGTCAGATCTGTTGATCTGTAAGACCTGGAGGCTGGCTGATTTAGAACTTGTCGTAAAAGACATCACCTCCTGAAATGCCCTTTGCGTCCAAAACTTCCATCACCGCCTCAATCATAGGGGGCGGCCCGCAAAGAAAAGCCTGAGATTTCTTTTGCGGAGAGAATCTTTTGTCCAAAGAGAGATGAATGAAGCCCATATCCCCATCCCATTTCTCATCAGACTCCAGAGGATCGGAGAGCGCATATATGACTCTGAAGTTAGGATGCTCCTTGGCCAGAGCTTCGAACTTCTTCATATAGAAGATGTCTTTTGTCGAGCGGCATCCAAAGTAGAGTTGGCAGCGTCGGTCCGGCCATCTTTCGTAGATGGAATAGATGATGTTGGCCATGGGAGCCATTCCGGCTCCCCCGCCCACACAGATGACTTCCACCTCGGGATCCTCAGAGAGGTGAAACTCTCCGAATGGTCCGGTGAATACCACGTCGTCGCCCTCCTGGAGGCTGTGAATATAGGTCGAGGCGATTCCTCCTGGAACGAGACGAACGACGAGCTGAACCTTATCCTTTACGTGGGAAGGCGAGGAGATGGAGTAGGCCCTATATACGGGCCCATCGGGCCCAGGCGCAAGGATCTGAACGTACTGTCCGGGACGTTGTTCGATTTCTGAAGGGTCGAGAAGATCCATTGTAACTTCTCTTATATCGTACGTGAGCTGCCTCACCTGGGAGACCTTGGCCTTGAACTCCTTTACACTGAGCAGCTCTTCCGGAAGGCGTAGGTCGACGTTCTCTTTGATTTTGACCTGGCAGGCGAGGCGTACGCCCGATCGCATCTCTGCCCGGGTCATGAATGGGGCTTCGGTAGGCAGCAGGGGGCCTCCGCCGCTGAGCACTGTGACCTTGCAGTAGCCGCAAGATCCTTTGCCGCCGCATGCCGACGGAATAAATATTTTGTTCTCGTAGAGAGCCGATAGCAGCGTCCCGCCGCCTTTGATCTCGAGCACCGCGGAGCCTTCGTTCACACTGATCGTGCAGATCCCGTAGTTTGCGAGATACCTTTCAGCAACGAGCAGGGTGGCAGCCAGGCCCACGAACACACCCGTTGTCACACCAAGTGCGAGTACGGCGGTTATCATTTCACCAATCTCCTCAAATCCTGCAAGTGTTACTCATGAAGTGCTCAGCATTCCCGCAAAGCCCATGAAGGTCATGGCAATCACGCCGGCAACCAGCATGATGATCGCTGTTCCGCGGAGAGGAGTAGGAATATCCGAGTAACCCATTTTCTCCCGCAGACCTGCCATCAGAGCGATCGCCAGAGCCCAGCCAAGCCCGGCACCCAAACCGAAGAAGACGGACTGCAAGAAACTGTACTTTCTTATCACCATGAAGAGCGAAGCGCCGAGTATTGCGCAGTTAACCGTTATCAGGGGAAGAAATATTCCGAGTGCGTAATAGAGGTTCGGGCTGAATCGCTCTACAAACATTTCGACAAACTGAACAAAAGCCGCAATGACTGCTATGAAAATAATGAAGGACAGGAACTCCAGATTGAGGGGGACCAGAACAAAGTGATAGATCACGTAGTTGAGGACCGTCGTGCAAAAAAGCACGAACGTTACAGCGGCCCCGAGGCCCCTCGCGGTGTCGATCCGGTTTGAACAGACAAGGAAGGAACACATCCCCAGGAAGCTGGCCAACAGGATGTTGTTTGTAAAAATGGAACCCAAGAGTATTGCAAGCACAGGAACACTGCTCATTTTGTTTCCTCCGTTTGCACGGGTGGATTGACCGCGTTGAAGATCCAGATCAGGAATCCCGCCGTAAAAAATGCGCCTGGAGCCAGAACGAAGAGAAGGTTCTTCGTGTACCACTGCTCCGAGAGGATCGTGATCCCCAGGATGGAACCGGAGCCAATCAGCTCTCGAAACAATCCAATGATTACCAGGATAAGAGCGTAGCCGATGCCATTGGCCAGACCATCGATTGCAGATTCGAGAGGCGGATTCTGCAGGGCGAAGGCCTCTGCTCTCCCCATTACGATACAGTTTGTAATGATGAGTGCCACGTAGGGACCGAGTTGCCTGGACATATCCCAGTAGAAGGCCTTCAAAAACTGATCTAGAAATATGACAAACGTGGCGATGATCGCCACTTCGGCGATCATGCGGATTCGGCCGGGTATGAAGTGACGCAGCATCGAAACAATGAGGTTGGACATCGTCAAAACAAAAATGAGGGCTGCTCCCATCACCAGAGAGTTTTCGACTCTATTGGTAACAGCGAGAAAGATGCATATTCCCAGAACCTGATGAGTCACGGGATTGGTCTTGTAGATGCCATCCCTGAGGATCTCTTTGAATTTTCCGCCGCCAGGCCTTGTCCCTACGGCCGGGGCCGACTGAGCTTCAGTGGACATAGTTTTCCCGCTCCCGGTGGATCGCTTTCGCAAGTCGATCCACCATCTCCTGCACGCGATCGGAGGTCATGGTAGCACCGGTAATTCCGTCAACGGAATTTTCATCCTTCTTGCCTCCAGGTTTCTGGATTTGAAAGCCCGCCTCTCCCGAGGGGGAAACGATTCTCTTGCCTCGAAACTGATTCTGGAACCATTCCGCCCCAATCTCGCCTCCCAGGCCGGGCGTCTCTTCCTGCTGGTAGAATCGAATGGCTCGGATCGTAAGCAGATCCGCCTCGAGGGCGAGAACGCCTCTGATGGGACCCCACAGCCCCATGCCCTCAAAGGGTACGGCAATCGCTAAAGGGCCTCCGCCGGCCTCGCCGCCGGTTCCCTTTCCGTTCTGCGGCCTGTACTCGTAAATGACCAGGTCACCGAGCTCTCTCTCCTTGACGTCTCGGTTGAATACCGCCAGAAGAGCTTCGGAGCTCGATTCTGGATCCAGAGGCACCTCCAGGGCAGACAGGAAGTTGCGCACCTCTTCCGCCCTTTCGTTTGCCGTTCTGTACGGAGCCGTGAACAGCGTCGCTCCCACTAGGAGGACAGAACAGACGAGACCGAGGACAGCGGCAAAGAGGATGACCCGAAGGTTATCTTTCATGCGCATACCTCCTCATGCGATGTCTGATAACGACTTCATCCATCAGGGGTGCGCAGATGTTTCCTAAAAGAACGGCAAACATCATGCCCTCCACAAAACCCGAGAAGGTGCGTATCAGAACCGTCGTAATGCCTATGAGAGCACCGTAGGCCCACTTGGCTGAAAGTGTCATGGGACTCGAGACCGGATCAGTGGCCATAAAAAACGTACCCAAGAGAAATCCGCCGGACATCAGATTGAAGAGAACGGGACTTGCTTCCGCAGGAAGGGCGCTTCGCAGCAGAGCGGCTGTGCCGACGAAAGAGATCAGTATCGCTGTCACGGTGCGCCAATTGGCTACCCCGACAACGAGCAAGAATATTCCCCCCAGGAGGATTGCAGGAACCGATGTCTCCCCCGCGCTTCCCGGAACCCGACCGATGAAAAGATCAAAGGAAGAAACCAGCTCTCCTCTCTTGGCGAGCACCAGGGGGGTAGCGGAGGTTACGGCATCCGTCCCTCCAATCTGAAAGCTCGAGAGCAATCTGCCCCACCCGCCGCTGGCCGGCTCGATCCAGGCTGATGTCATGGCGGAGGGGTACCCGAGGGCGAGAAAAGCCCGTCCCACCAATGCCGGATTGAAGAGATTTCGGCCTGTGCCTCCAAAGATCTCCTTGCCGACGAGCACGCCAAAAACGACTCCCAGCGCCACCAGCCACAGGGGTAGTCCGGGCGGCAGTATCAGAGGGAAAATGAATCCCGTGACGAGAAATCCTTCGTTGATTTCCTCCTTTCGGACGATTGCAAACAGAACCTCAACGGCACCTCCTGCAACGTAAGAGACCAGAATCATCGTCAGGACTCTCCAGCCGAAGAAGTAAACCGATGCTGCGAAACACGGTAGGAGAGCGAGTATGACCAGCGACATGTACCTCTTCACATCCAGTGGATCGCGACCAAGAGGCGCCTTTTCCGTTTTGTCCGGAGCTGCGAAGAGAAAGTTGTCCATGGCCTGAAAGACGGGTCGAAGCCTTGAAAGCCTGCCCTCCCTGCTAAATAGAGGGCGCATCCTGTCCATTACCTTTGCCAGAAGTTTCATATCCAATCTCTACCTTTAATCGCTGTCTGATCCCGCAGCGCGGCTCTCTCTCCGGGCTTCCTCGTGCTCTTCTCTGAGTTGCTCCCGAGTGTCGTGGAATTGCTCGCGAAGCTCGATCTTGGAGGGACACACGAAAGTGCAGAGATTACAGTCCACACATCTGTCGAGACCCGCCTTTTCCGCTTCATCTATGGCTTCCCGGTAGATGTACCGATGGAGAACCTGCGGCAGGATTTCGGCGGGACAGATTTTTTCGCAGAGCCCGCAGGCAATGCAGGGCCGTCTCTCTCCCCGAAGGGAGTTCGAAATATGGCTGTCCATAGCACCGGTGATTCGGGTCATGAAGGCCGGCAGCCGAGAGGTTTTGTTGAATCCCGGTCTGAGAAAGCTCAAAAACTCACGGGACTTCGATTTTGGGAGTATGAAAAAACCGTCGTCATCGTAATTGACTGACTCGGTCAGGGGATTCACCACCTCCCCGATCAGCAATCC
>CAZLRN010000192.1:0-8393 GCA_964561715.1 uncultured Spirochaetales bacterium | reverse complement strand
CCCTTCCAGAGCCGGACGCCCGTATCTTATCGAGCCTG
The DNA here is from genome assembly GCA_964561715.1 of uncultured Spirochaetales bacterium. Classification (GTDB taxonomy): domain Bacteria; phylum Spirochaetota; class Spirochaetia; order SZUA-6; family CAZLRN01; genus CAZLRN01. The sequence continues at coordinate 8,355 of CAZLRN010000192.1, read as the reverse complement.
ATCGGCTTTGGTGAGGTCGTCAGCCGATCCCTGGCCACATTTGACGAGGGGGGACGGATCAAAATCATAGAGGGTCCCCTCACGGGCTTGGAAGGGTTGATAGCCAAGGTGGACAAGCGCAAGGGTCGCCTCAAAGTCAAACTCGATCTCTACGACGAGTCTTTCCTGGTGGACTTCGGATTCGGCGCGATCGAAAAGGCGCAAGGAAAGGAAGCTGACCCTCAATAGCCATCAGGCCGGGACCGATATTCACCGATATTCTAAAACGTGAGCCTGCGAATCAAAAGCCAGATATACATTATTGGTGCCGGTCTGGCCGGGATCAACATCGCCAAAGAGATCAAGATGAAGGGCATCTTTGGCCGTGTCGTAGTTTTCCTCGATGACGATCCCGGAAAAATTGGCAAGACGATCTACGGGGTACCCATACTGGGGCCCATCGATTCTGCGCTAAAGCATCACAGCGTCTCTTCGGACGACGAGGCCTTGATAGCGATACCCAGTGGATCCCGTGACCAGGTTCAAAAGATCTACGACCTTCTCAGAAAAGCAGGATTTGCCTCGAATCGCATCCGAATCCTGCCGGGGCTTTCGCAGATTCTCTTCGGCGATGCTCATCTTATCCAGACCAGAGAGATCAATCCCGAGGATCTCCTCTCACGAACTCCGGTAAAGGTGCCTCTCAGAGAGAGCCTGTCCTATGTCCGGGGCAAGCGAGTCCTTGTAACAGGCGCCGGGGGAAGCATTGGCAGCGAGCTCAGCAGACAGCTGCTCTCGGGGGGAGCGGAGCGGCTCTATCTCTTTGGCCACGGGGAGAACAGCATATATGGGATCGATCGTGAGTTGAGGTTGCTTCAGGAGGAGGGGGTCGGAGAGAAAGCGACTGTCGTTCCCGTTATCGGAGAGCTACAGGACCGGGATTACATGCTCCATATCGCGGGGCGTCTGAAAGCCGACGTCGTTTTTCATGCCGCTGCGTACAAGCATGTGCCACTCATGGAGGAAAATCCTGTGGCCGCTCTCCAGAATAACGTCTTCGGCACGAAAAACCTGCTCGACGCCGCTGTCCTAGCTGGCGTTAAGAGATTCGTCATGATATCAACGGACAAGGCGGTAAACCCAAACAGCACATACGGCGCATCCAAGCTACTCGCCGAGGAGCTAGTTATCAGAGCAAGACATAACGGTCATCGATATATCGTGGTTCGCTTCGGAAACGTGCTGGGCTCCCGCGGGAGCATCCTGCCTCTCTTCAAGAAGCAGATCCTCAAAGGTGGACCTGTGACCATTACCCACCCTGAAACGAGCCGCTTCTTTATGACGATTCCGGAGGCCTCTTCCCTCGTTCTGAAGGCAGGGGGCATAGATATCGACGGTGAGCTCTTGCTGCTCGATATGGGAGAGCCCTTGCTTATTCAGGAGCTGGCTGAACAGATGATTCGCTTTTACGACTTTGTTCCCGGAAAAGACATCAAATTGGTCTACACGGGGCTTCGAGCCGGGGAAAAACTCACAGAGAGACTGTGGAGCGACAATGAGAGACCCGAACCCACCGAATACCCAAAGCTCATTCGGCTCAAGCGAAATGGCCATTCCATTGGCAATATCGATGGCGTGATAGAACGTCTGCAACCGATCTGTTATTTCCAAAAGGACAGGGGCCACATCTACCGCAACCGTCGAGAACTGAAAAGCGTGCTCTCCGAGATCATACCCGCGATTAAGGTGTCCAAGAATGAACCAGAGTACTGATGCATCATCAACAGAGCGTTTCATTCCCTTCTCCCGGCCATCCCTTGGCCGCGAAGAGGAAGAAGCGGTGCTTTCGGTTTTGAGAAGCGGCTGGCTGACGTCGGGGCGAGAGGTGGAGCGCTTCGAGGAGGAGTTTGCCGCTCATGTTGGATCCAGGTACGCGCTGACCACGAACTCCGGCACAGCCGGATTGCACCTGTGTCTCGATTCACTGGGGATCCGGCCCGGGAGCTACATCATCACAACCCCCTACACCTTTGTCGCAACGGCCGAAGTCATACACTACATTGGATGCATGCCTTTGTTCGTCGATATCGAAAGTGAGAGCCACAACATCGATCCGGACCTACTAGCTCAGACCCTGCGGGAGGCTCCAGGTGAGGTTGCCGCTGTACTGCCGGTTCATATCGCCGGATTGCCCTGCGATATGGATAGCATCCTTCGACTGGCCGGGCGATCACAGATTCCGGTTATCGAGGATGCAGCCCACGCCTTTCCCGTGAAGATCGGAGAACGGTACGTCGGAACCCTGAGTAACGCTGGTGTGTATTCCTTCTACGCCAATAAAACCATCACGACCGGCGAAGGAGGCATGATAGCCACCGATAGTGCAGATTTGGCGCGGCAGATCAGGACAAAACGACTGCACGGCATCGATCGGACCAGCTGGGACCGGTATATTTCCAGGTCCGCCAACTGGGAGTACGAGATCGTTGCAAACGGATTTAAGTACAACATGACCGATCTCAGTGCCGCAATCGGCCGCGAACAATTAAAAAAGGCTGAAATCTTTCTTGCCCGGAGACGGGTGATTGCTGAAGAGTACTTCAAGAGGCTGAGAGACTGCGATTTCCTCTCCCTTCCAGCACAAAGCGAAGATCATGCCTGGCATCTCTTTGTGGTCCGACTCGTGCCGCAGCGCCTCACCATTACGAGGAACGAATTCATCGTGAAGCTCAAAGAAATGGGGATTGGAACCTCTGTCCATTTTATTCCTCTTCATATCATGCCCTACTACAGACGTCGATACGGATATAAGGCAGATGACTATCCGGTGGCCTATGACACCTACAGCCGATGTATCAGCCTTCCCATCTATCCGGATCTCAAAACGGAAGAGGTGAACCGAATCGTTGAATCTATTAAAAAAATTGGATACAGTGCCCGTAGGAAGCAATACGTGAGCGCGTATTAGGAGGATCCTCTACCCTCCCCTTTTTGCCAATCATCATGAACCTGGACGAATTAGGCCTTCTGGAAGGGACCACGCCGCAGACTGTCATCCACGGCCTCACTGTAAGGTCCTCCGTATCGTCCGGGGTTATAGATTCTCTTCGAATGCCAAAGCTCCCACGGAACTACATGGCCTTCGATTCGAAGGATATTCCCGGCGATAATAGCGTGGGCCTCTACAATGGCACCTTTCCCTTTCTTTGCTCAGATAGAATTGACTTCGAGGGGCAACCTCTCCTTTTGCTTGCCGGACCGAACGAAAGGGTTCTGCGTAGACTCTCCTCCAAAATCACAATTGAGTATGCTCAGGGAACCGAGCAAAAGAGCTCCGCCGAAGCCAATGCCGTTTTCGACGAGCCTTTTGAGTTTGCCAGGGGAGATTGTAACAAGGCGCTAAAAAGCGCCAAGCAAGTCGTAGAGGGCGAATACGTGATGCGATCTCGTTCCTGTGGTCATCCCCGACCTCTTCAGGCTCTTGCGATCCTGCATCAAGGAACCCTTTTCGTCTACTGCAGCTCCCCTTACCCGCACTTGACCCAGCGCAGCATCGCAGGGCTTCTTTCGATTCCTCAAAAGAGGGTAAGGATCCTAGTGCCCACCCAGATGGAGGATTCCCAGCCCAATGTGGTCGGTACCGCGCTCCTCGCCGGTCATGTTGCTCTGCTCTGCTTTTTGACAAAAAAGGCCGTTAAGATGGAATACACCTGGGATGAGAGCAAAAATGTTTCGTCTCGCCTTCATCCCTGCACGATTAAGTATCGAACGGGTATTGACGCCGAAGGACATATTGTCGGTATGGATCTCTCCATCGAACTCGATGCAGGCGCCTATGGGCCCTTGTCGCCCCAGGTCCTTCAGCGGACCGCCATCGCTGCCATCGGCAATTATGGGTGCGAAAACCTGCACATAATGGGACGCCTGTACCAGACCCGGGAGCGCGGCTATTACGGCTGTTCTGGAATGGGCGAACCCCAGGGCTTCTTTGCCGGAGAGCTCCATGCCGCCCGTCTTTCCGAAGCGGCTGGACTAGATCCCGTCGCATGGAAGAGGCGAAACCTCGTTCAGCCAGGAGAGGCCTTCACACCTGGGGGCAAGCTTGCTGAAACCGACGGCTCCATGTTAGTGCTCGAAGACGTCATCGGCAGATCGGATTTTATCAGAAAGAACGGTGCCTATGAGGCGAACAAGAAAAAAAGGGGCGACCTCTTGAATTCGCCTGTGCCGTTGAGAGGAATAGGGCTCGCTCTCTGTTTTCACGGTATCGGGATGCTGGATCTCTACGAAAAAGAAGATCCCAGCACCGTGCGGGTGCAATTGAGCACAAATCAGCGTCTCTTCATTATGAGTTCGGTAGCGACATCGGAGAGCCGCTCGATCTATAAAGCATTGGCAGCGAATATTTTGAACATTCCGCCGGCAGATGTGGTTGTTGAACGTATTGATACCGCGACGGTGCCAAACTCCGGCCCAACATGGGGATCAAGATGGATCTTGCCCATCGGACGGATGATTCAGGACTGCTGCAAGTCTCTTGCGATGCGAAGGCTCAAGACCTCACCCCCAATAACAGTCAGGAGAACCTACCGTCCCGCTGATAAGCTTGTCTGGACCTGGGATAACCCGAAGGCGGATCCCTACCAAGCCCTCTGCTGGGAGGCCTCTGTGGTCGAAGTCGAAATCGATCCGGTTACCTTCGAGCCTCAGTGTAAGGGGATTTGGGTAAGCCTCGACTGTGGAAGAATTCCTGAGGGCAACCTCTTCAAAGCGAAGGCGGAAGAGGCGATCATCACCGAGCTGGCTTCTGTTATGACAAGCGATTCCTATGGAGATTATAGTTTCTTTCCAAGTGCACAAATTCGTTTTGTCGATACTCCGAGCGCAAAGGGTCTGGAAGGTATCAAAGGAATGGGAGACCGGGCGGTGGTGGGCGTTGCCCCCGCCTTCGTTCTCGCCGTCTCTCAGGCTGTAGGGCATGATTTCGGAGAGCTACCGCTTCTGCCTGAAACAATCCAGGAAAGGCTCAAGAAATGACCGTAACGTTCAATCTAAACGGAGAGAAAGTCGAGGTAAAAGCTGCTCCTCTAAAAAGGCTCGTTGATATTCTGATTGAGAATTTGGGGCTTCGCGGCACAAAATCCGGGTGTCGGAGGGGAGAGTGCGGAGCGTGCCTCGTCATCCTCGATGGTGAGCTTGTCAGCTCATGCCTCGTGCCGGCTTTCAGACTTCAGAACCGACGAGTCGTAACAATCGAAGGATTAGAAAGAGAGAAAATTTATGCCGATCTGGAGAACGCTTTAGAGGAAGAGGACCTCTTTCAATGCGAATTCTGTAAATCAGGCATCCTAATGGCCATCATGTATCTTCTGGAAAGAAAGAAAGGGCTTCGAGAGCAGGATATCCGAGCGGGTCTATCGGGCAATCTCTGTCACTGCGCCGGTCATACAAGCCTCGTCGAAGCCGTGAAAAAGGTCTCTGGCATCAAGAGGTCCCAGGGAAGAGCGAGATAGAAGAGACATGGAAATCTTGAAACCCGCCAATCTGAATGAGTTGCTCACGGCCTATGCGAGCCATCCCGAAGCCTTCCTGATGGCGGGCGGAATTGAACTGATGAAAATGGAAGAGAGGGCGCCTCAACTCAGAACTATTATCGATCTTACAGCCGTTGAGGATTTGAAGCGGATCAGTCGAACCGAGAGACACATGGACATCGGACCATCGCTGCCCTTCTCGCATATTATGAGTATTGGTAGGCACGTAATCCCGCAAATCCTTCATGACGCCTTGGATTCTCTCTTGGCGCCTGCTATAAGAAATATGGCCACTCTCGGCGGAAACATATGCCAAGCCTCCCCACACTCAGCTTCGCTCGCAGCTCTTGTAGCCCTCGAGGCACAGCTTGAGCTGAGAAGCATAAACAGCACTCGCTGGATATCCGCCATGAAGTTCATTCCTGCCCAGGGCGAGACAGATTTGAAAGAGGGAGAAATCCTCACGCGAATCCGAATCCCTCTCGAGAGCTGGTCTGTACAGATATTCAGATCATCCGCGGAATCCCTCATTATATTTTGCGGTCTTGCCAATATCCTGAAAGGGGTCATTCAGGATATCCGATTCTCCATCGGATCTGTCAATCCCACTGTGATCCGCGACAGAAAGCTCGAGACTCCCCTTATCGGACACAAAATTCCCCTCCAGGATAGGGAAATAGGAATGGTGAACTCTGCCCTCTCGGAGATGCTCGTTCCGATCGCGGATTCACCGTCGCGGAGCGACTATCAGATCGAGACAAGTCAAAGAATGATCCACTGGTTTCTTAAAAACCTCAACCATCTGGATCGCACGATTCCGTAGGTCCTTCGATATTCTACACTAAAGTTTAGTACAAAGATCGATATAGCGTGCCGAAACCAGCTTTTTCCAGCCATTGCTATAGGCCAAATGATTTCTTTCCAGCTATAATAAAGGGACCTTGCCATAGTCTTCTGACAGCATGGTCGAGTTATTTCCGTGGGAGGGGATAAATGAAAGAGTTCGTGCACCTTCATACACATTCCGACTACTCTCTGCTTGATGGTGCCGCTTCGATACCCGGCCTGATTAGCAAAGCCCGTGAATACAACATGAGTTATCTCGCTCTAACGGACCATGGCAATATGTTCGGTGCTCTGAAGTTTTACAAAGAGTGTCTTGCCAACGGGATTTCACCGATAATCGGATGCGAGTTCTATCTGGCTCCAGGCTCCCGACTCAAAAAAACCCACACAGATCGGGAGGGTCGATTCTCCCATCTCATTTTGCTCGCTACAAATGTGAGCGGATACAAAAACCTCCTCAAGCTATCGTCACGGGGTTACACAGAGGGATTCTACTACAAACCTCGGATCGACGATGAGCTGCTCGAAGAGCACAGCGAGGGGCTCGCGTGCCTCACGGCTTGTTTGGCCGGAGATATTCCGGGACTGGTGCTGAATGGCCTGGATGAGGCGGCGGAGAAGAGAGCTCTCTATTACAGAGAGCTCTTTGGAAGGGACAAGTTTTATCTTGAGATCCAAAACCACGGAATACCGGAACAGGCTCAGGTCAATAAGGCGTTTTACGATATATCGAGCCGTACAGACATTCCGCTGGTTGCAACGAATGATATCCACTATCTCGAAAGAGAGGACGCCCGCGCTCAGGATATTCTTATCTGTATAGGCACGAACAAAAAGGTATCGGAAGGTAAGCGCATCAAATTTGCGTATCCCGAGTTCTACTTCAAAAGCGGAGACGAGATGGCTGCAGTCTTTTCCGACGTTCCGCAGGCTCTCGCCAATTCGTTCAAAATCGCCGAAATGTGCCACCTGGAAATTCCCCTACCTGGTCCAATATTTCCGGACTATGAGGTTCCGGATAGCGAAACGCCTGAGAGCTACCTCAAAAAACTGGCTGAAAAGGGGCTAGCCGAACGGTATCCCGTACTGACTGAAGAAATCAAAGAGCGGCTCGACTACGAGCTCGAGGTCATTTGCTCCATGGGATTTGCCGGCTATTTTCTTATTACCTGGGATTACATTCATTTCGCCAAGCAGCGGGGAATCCCCGTAGGTCCTGGCCGCGGATCCGGCGCGGGATCGCTTGTAGCCTATTCACTGAAAATTACAGATATCGACCCGATCCGATACGGACTCATTTTCGAGCGATTTCTCAATCCGGAACGGATATCGCTGCCCGACTTCGATATCGATTTCTGCTACGAAGGTCGCGAAGAGGTCATCGATTATGTCACAAGAAAATACGGCACAGATAAAGTCGGCCAGATCATTACCTTTGGTACACTCAAAGCGAAAGCGGCCATAAGGGATGTAGCAAGGGTATTGGATTATCCCTATACCGAGGCAGACAGGATAGCCAAATTGATACCAGAGGGCCCTAAGGTGACCTTGGCGGAAGCTCTAGAGACCAGTCCCGAACTACGCTCCTTACGGGATGCCAATGAAAAAAACAGGGAGCTTTTCGAAATAAGTCAGAAGCTGGAGGGGCTTTCGAGACACGCCTCCACACATGCCGCCGGAATCGTTATCGGAAGAGAAGATCTGACGAACTACGTACCACTCTATCGGGACACAAAAACCGGTAGCATTTCAACCCAGTACACGATGGATTATCTGGAGGATTGCGGCCTCGTCAAGATGGACTTTCTGGGATTGAAAACCCTTACGATCATCGAAAAGTCGTGCGAAATGATCCGCAAGAACGGCGTCGATTTCGATATCTCTCGAATATCGGAAGACGACCAAGCGACTTTTTTTCTCCTCGGCGAAGGAAAGAGCACATGCGTTTTTCAGTTTGAGAGCTCGGGAATGAAGGATGTTCTGAGGCGAGCCAAGC
>CAZLRN010000191.1:0-8452 GCA_964561715.1 uncultured Spirochaetales bacterium | reverse complement strand
GGTCTGCCCCATCACGGCGGTGGTCTTGCCCACGCCGCCCTTGACGATCGGGAAGGGGTAAAACCCAATGGTCTGATCCGTGGCTTCCTTGTCCGAGTATCCGGAGCACATCCAGGAACCGGTCACCTGCATGGCAGCGCCGCCGGTGTTCATCAAAGCGATGGCATCCCCGTACGCTTCACTGAGGGGCTTGGAACCGAAGTATCCCTTCTTGGCCCAGTTCTGGTAAATCAACCCGGCCTTCACGAACGCCTGGTCGTTAAAGCCTATCTCCCGAGCCTGGGCACGGGAAAATGCATAGCCGCCGTAGCGATTTGTGAGGTACATGTACATCGCCAGAATCGGCCACTTGTCCTTGCCTCCCAGCGCGAAGGGCTGAATGCCCTTGGAGAGAAGATAGTCGGCGACCTTCTCCATCTCGGCAACGGTCTCCGGGACCTTCTGATTGTGCTGCTTGAAGATACCCTCGTTGACGAAGAGACCGGCTACGGCAAAGAAGGGGGCAACCCCATAGATTTCGCCCTTCCAGGACATGGCCTTCATGGCCGCCTCGCTCGTTGGGATATCTTTGAGCTCCTTGGTCAAAGGAAGCAAACGGCCCGCGTCGGCGAATCCGCCCATGACCGATCCGCCCCAGCTCTGAAAAATGTCCGGTCCTTCGTTGGCGGCAAAAGCAATCCTCACCTTGTCGCCGACCTTGGTCCCTGGGACATAGTCCAGGATAAGGGAATCTCCGAATTTTCCTTCGAACATCTCGACAACGGCCTTGTGGTAAGCATGAGTCGGATCGTCATCCGGCAAGTCACGACCCCAGACGGTGATTGTCACCGGCCCCTTGGCAGCACCAGACTCCGCCTTACCGCCGGCGAAAAGAACACCGCAGACCATCAGCGTAATCACCAATACGAAATACTTTTTCATGCGACGCTCCTTCTAAACAGAGTTTGATTATAAAAGGATAAAAGGAATGACAAAAAATTTTAACCTGGATTCAAGGGACCTGTCAATAACGAGTTGTGGAATCTAACTTCTCCGCTTGAAACCCTGCGCAAAGATAGACTCAAGCTGCTGCCGTGTGAAAGCAGAAGCCCACGCTTTCAAATCACTATCTTTCTGGCATCCTGCGTAGCCCAACGCGGCTAATTGTATAGCGAGAAAAAACATCTCAAAGCCGAGCCTGTACTCCGACGGGTGGGAAGCATCGGAATGTTCACCCTCCTGATACTGGAAGATGGTAAAATGTCTCTGTCCAAGAATCATACTGGTTGAGAGTGATCAGCCAGGCTGAGAATTCGCGCACCTGTTTCAGGCGATTCTTGACGCTACCGATTCCGCGACAATACAATGGAATTGTCCAGAAACTAAGCAATGATCCCACAAGGAGGATGTGGCTATGGGAGAACATGTAGCCGCCAGCTCCCGCAAACACTACCTTGATTGGTTGCGAGTGTTGGGTATCCTGGTGGTCTTTGTTTACCATTCCTGTCGTTTTTTTGATGTAAACAATCCCTGGCATATAAAAAACGCGGTCACCTCTGGGTGGCTGAGGCTGCTGATGGAGTTTACCGAGCAGTGGATGATGCCGTTGATGATTGTCATCAGCGGAGCTGCCGTGTTCTATGCATTGGGGTCACGGAGTATAGGCAAATTCCTCAAGGACCGCGTGCTGCGCTTGCTGGTGCCGCTGGTAGTCGGCATTTTTACCCACAGCATCTGGCAGGTCTACCTGGATCGCCTCACTCATGGTGAGTTTTTCGGCTCCTTCTGGCAGTTCCTGCCCGAGTACTTCAAGGGACTCTACGGTTTTGGCGGCAACTTTGCCTGGATGGGCGTACACCTGTGGTACCTGCTCGTGCTCTTTGTTGTAAGCCTGATCCTCCTGCCATTGTTCTGGCTGTTTAAAACCCGCTACGGTTCGCGCATTCTGCGTTGGGTAGGTAATTTCCTGGCTCTCCCGGGTGCTTTCTATTTGTTCGTAGTGCCGACTGTTGTGCTGATCAAGACCATTGTGGAGGATACTTTCCTGGGGCGCCAGGATTTCGGCGGCTGGAGCCTCGTCACCTACCTCTGGTTCTTCTTCGGCGGCTACCTGCTGATCTCCCATGAACGGCTGCAGGAGCGGATCCGCCAGTTCAGGTGGTTGTCTCTGGCTCTGGCCATCCTGCTGGGGACGCTCGGCTTTGCGTGGGCGATCTTCAAGCTCAGCGTGCCCCGCACTTTGGGCGCAGTGGGAGTGTTTCTGATGGGCGAAACGCACGACGACCTGGGATGCTGGTTGTGGGTCCTGACCTTTATGGGCTTTGCCATGCAGCACCTCCGCGTTCGCACGCGGTTCATGGACTATGGCAACGAGGCTGTTCTACCGTTTTACATACTGCACCAGCCCGTGCTCCTGACTGTCGGCTACTTCGTGATCCCACTGACTATTACGGCTGCACTCAAGTGGGCCATCATCATGCCGGTGTCGTTTGTCATCATAGTTGTTATGTACGAGTTTCTCGTGCGGCGGATCAACGTCCTGCGCATCCTCTTTGGGATGCGAAAGCTCCGCCGGGACAGGCGAGCAGTCGCACCGCCACGAGCCAAAGTGGAGACGTCCTGATACGAGCGAGTTCCATGAATCGCAGACGGTGTTCCTCTTGACAACCATTTCTTGCCTCTTGCTTTTCGTTCTGATTATTAATTTTGGGTTAAAGCGCGCTCGATAAGCACATATTCTTGTAGCCCGAATTCCGTGACTCCGAGATTTGAAGTCAGCTTAGTAAGCGTTGTGCTTTGATGATCTGCAAGTTATCTCAAGTCAGAGCACATTATCAAGCTGCTGCTACATAAGCTGTCACTTGTGAGATGAGGTCAGAAAACAGAGCGATGTTGGACTTGAAAGAGCAACCTCCAACCGTGTGAAGGTAGCGCGCAGTTATTCCCTTCTTTGTCTGCGTTTTTCTATCTTTATCTCTTTTTGACATAAGAAAATATCTCACAAGGGTGTTGATCCTACCTATATGCTGTCGTACAATATGATCATGAAAGTAATGTTTTCGAAACGCACGAGCGGCAGAGAAGAGTCGAAGGGAGGGCGTACATGTCGAACCCTGAATCGATGAAATCCCAATCGGAGGGCATACGGGAGAGGCATCGCAAGTATCTGTGGCCGGCGGTTATGAACTACTACGAGGAGCCGCTCGTACTCAGTGATGGGGAGGGAACAGTCGTAAGGGATGTCGAAGGGCATTCCTACTTGGATTTTTTCGGAGGCATACTGACGGTGTCAGTGGGGCATCGGAATCCTGACGTCAACCGAGCGATTCACAATCAGGTAGATCGGATCCTGCATACATCCACTTTGTATCTCAACCAACCTCTGGTGGATTTGGCCGAACGATTGGCACGGATCGCCCCGGCTGACCTCTCCACGTCCTTTTTCACGCCAAGCGGCACAGACGCCGATGAAACGGCCATCATGCTGGCTCAGATGCACACCGGGCGTCAAGAAATCATAGCGCTTCGAAACTGCTACAGCGGAAGGAGCTTTATGGCCCTGTCTCTGACGGCTCACGCATCCTGGAGGGTCGTCCCGTCTTCCCTTCCCTTCTTCAAACACGCCCATGCACCCTACTGCTATCGTTGTGACTTCGGTTTGGAGTATCCCTCGTGCGATCTACGGTGCGCCAGGGATGTAGAGGGGCTGATACAAACGACCACGACGGGAAAGGTGGCTGCCTTCATCGCCGAGCCTATTCAGGGTGTCGGTGGTTTTGTGACTCCCCCGCCGGAGTACTTCGAAGTGGTGTCTCAAATCGTCCGTCAATACGGAGGGATCTTTGTCTGCGACGAGGTTCAGACCGGATTCGGCCGGACCGGCGAAAAGATGTGGGGAATCGAGCATTGGAACATCGAGCCCGATATCATCACGGTCGCCAAGGGTATTGCCAACGGACTGCCACTGGGTGCGGTGATCACCAGACCGGAGATAGCCGAGGCTATGACGGGGTTGACAATCTCTACATTCGGGGGTAATCCTGTGGCAGCCTCTGCGGCGGTCGCAACGATCGATCTGATAGCGGACCGTCAACTGCCCGAATACGTAAAGGAGATGGGTTTACGGCTGCGAGAGGGTCTCGAGGAACTCAAACGGCAGTTCCCCAGGATCATAGGCGACGTCCGCGGAAAGGGTTTGATGCAGGCCCTCGAGCTTGTGGAGGATGAGACCGCAGGAAACCGTAAACCCAATCCGAAGGCCATCGCCGCTTTCTTCGAAGCTTCGAAAAAGCGGGGGCTTCTGGTGGGCAAGGGCGGCCTGTTTGGCAATGTGCTTCGTATCGCACCGCCGATGACGGTCGAGGCTCATGAAATCGACGAAGCGTTGAGAATCCTCGAAGAGTCCATCGGAGAGATCTGATATCCCTTGGATGCGAAGAATTGAACATCGAACACTATCTTTGGAAAATCCGCCCCTACTATAGCCAAGTCGCTGGACTGCTTTGCATGGGCTTTGTTTCGGGAATCGTCATGAACATATCGGTTGTTCTTCCGGCGATCCTGCTGGGACGGGCGATCGACACAGCCCTCGCACTGGAAAAGGGTGCGGCAACGTACCACGAGCTGGTGCTCGCGGCAGTAGCTTATTTAGGCGGTTGTTCGCTCAATCTCTGTGCGCAGATCGGGAAGCGATGGTGGTTGAGGACGGCCAATCGTCGCACCATGTCAAACATGCAGGCAAACTTGCTCAGGGGTGTGCTTGCTGCACCGATGGAGTGGCTTCACAACGAACCGGTGGGCGACATCATGGCGAGGATGATCGGCGATACTCAGGTTTTCATCACCGGATTCAACGAAGCCACCACCGAGTTATTGGATACCTGGCTCTTTTCCATTTCTCTCTTCGTGGCCATGATGCTCTATGATGTTCGGCTTGCCCTGATGGCGATGGCAATGGTGCCGCTGGCTTTCCTGCTGGCCTATTATGCCGGCAACTGGGTTCGTGCGCGCACGCTAGCCATGCGCAAGGCAAACAGCTGGCTAACCTCTGCCCTGCAGGAATTCCTCACAGGAACGCGTATACTCAGGCTTTTCGGCCGAACAGATGAAGCGGGAAGGCGCGTTGACGCTCTATCCGACAAGCTGAGAAAAGCAAACCTATCCGAGACGCGCCTCCGCCTGGGGCTTCAGCCGATTTACGCAATCATGGTTACTGCCGGTGTGATTATGATCGTATGGTTGGGAGGGCTGCGGGTGGTTGCCGGGACCTTGACTACGGGCACCTTGATTGCCTTCATGCAGCTCTATACTCGCTTTGTGGCACGAGGTCATCGCATCCCCATGTTTTTCAATCGTATTCAGGCGGCAGGTGTTGCCTACGCGCGGCTGGAGCACATGCTGGCTCCAGTACCCTCGAGGGAGGGTGAACCCCAATTTGCCTCATTCAGATCGAACCACATCAACGGCTTAGCCCGACCATTAGCTCCACAACCCAGCCCAGGAGCTGGTCCGCTGGCTGTCGAAATGCGGGGAGTGAGTTTCCGCTATCCGGATAACGAACAACTCGCCTTGAACGAAGTTTCGCTCACTATTCCCGCCGGATCGCTTACCGCCATTACGGGGCCAATCGGCTCGGGCAAAAGCGCCCTGTTGCGCGTCATGATGGGCCTTTATGCAGCGCATACGGGCGATGTGTTGGTCGATAGTCGTCCCATCTCCGAGTGGCATTCTGCCGAGAGGGCGCTCCGGATGTCATACCTGCCTCAAACCCCCGGTCTTTTCTCCGGCACCGTACGGGATAACATCGGTTTTGATGGGCACGATGCGAAGTTAGAGCGGGAGATTTTGGAGCGGTCCGGGTTGGTGAGGGATGTGGATGAGTTTCCCGACGGGTTGGACACGTTTATCGGGGAGGGAGGTATCGAGATCTCCGGAGGGCAGCGCCAACGTATTGCTCTGGCGCGAGCATTGGCCGCAGGCCGTGGGAGGCATCCGGGGTTGTTGCTTCTGGATGATCCCTTCGCATCCATCGACGTAGAAACCGAGGGGCAGATCGTCGCCGCTTTGCGAAAGGCCTATGGCCCGCAGGCAGAACCCGGGCACCGTGCCACTTTGGTCCTTTGCTCACATCGTCTGGCAGCCTTTCCCCATGCCGATAACATCATCATACTGAACCAGGGCCGTATTACCGAACAGGGCACCCACGATGAGCTGCTGGCAAACGGAGGACTGTATGCACACATCCACCGGGCCCAACATCGGATCGAGAGATCATTGAAATCGGCATATGATCTTCCGAGGGGTGGCTCATGAAGAGGGCAAAATCAACAAATGCTATCGCACCCCGAATCAAGTGGTCCCGAGTCTGGCCTGCAATCGCCCCCTGGCGTTGGATGCTCGCCGGTGCGACCATCAGTGTCATAGCCGGTGCCGGTCTGGCGCTTTTGCCCCCGCTCATTCTGCGCCGGCTGATCGACGACAATCTTTCTACCGGCCGTGTCGAGGGCATTTTTTTCCTGGCACTGTGCTACCTGGGAGCCATCGCGGCTGTACATCTGACTGATTTCCTCACAGCCTATGCCTCTTCGATAGCGGCTCAGGGGGCGCTGCGACGACTTCGGGTACAGCTGTTCGATCATTTGCAGAACCTTCCTGTTTCTTATCATGATCACACGCCGGTCGGCGATTCGATTAGTCGCTGCACGGCTGACATGGAGACCATCGACAACCTATTTTCGTCGGGTGTGATCAGCCTGCTGGCGGAATCGCTGCGGCTGGTGGTCACTTTTGCGGCGATGCTCGCTCTCAGCCTGCCACTCTCCCTGGCGCTGATTCTCACCCTGCCAGTCCTTGTGACCATGTCGCGGCGGTTCCAGGTTCTCATGAGAAAGGCTCAGAGGGAGCTACGGAAGGCCGTAGGCAAGCTCAACGCCCGATTGCAGGAGACTCTTATTCGGACTGAGGTGATCAGAGCCTTTGCCTGGGAGATTCGCATCGTACAGCGAATCAGGCGAATCCTTGCCGAAACCTTGAGGCTGCAGAACCGCTCTATAGCATACGGTGCGGCATACGATCCTCTGCTCAAGATACTCCAGGCAGGGCTGGTGGCCGCTTTCCTGATCATGAGCTCCTCGCCTATTCTGAAGGCAGCCCAGATATCGATTGGAACTCTGACTGCATTTATTTTTCTTTTTGATCAGTTTTTTCAACCTTTGATCAGAATCGGAAACGAGTGGCAGGTCGTCCAGGGAGCTCTGGCAGGACTCGAGCGTGTCTTCGAGGTGATGTCTCTTTCGGCGGATGAGTTGGTGGGTAGCAATAAAGACGACGCCGCGGTTTCAACCGCTGTTGAAACCGAGGTCGGAACCGCCGTTGAAACCGCGGCTGAAAGAGACGTAAAAACAGTACAAAAAACTGGCGGAGCAGAGAAAAAAGATACGGCCAGGAGAGACATGGTCGAGGTAAGTCACATTACCTTCGGGTATCGGGACGAAATGCCGGTTATCAAGGACCTGAGCCTCCGGGTGCAGTCGGGGAAACACCTGGCTGTGGTCGGCCGTACCGGCGCGGGCAAGAGCAGCCTGATTCACCTTCTGGGAGGTCTCTACCGTCCATGGAAAGGCACGATCCGGCTGGATGGGCACGACCCGAACAAACTGCCGCCTGACAAGAGGCGGCAGCTACTAGGCGTAGTACCCCAGGCAGGGTGGATGTTCGGCGGAAGCGTTGCCGATAACCTTACTCTCGGCGACAAGACCATCTCTCGAAAAGTTGTGGAGAAAGCCGCACGGATTTCGGGGGCTGAGAGCTTCGTTACTGCCTTGCCGGCAGGTTACGATACGATCATAAGCGATGTGGGCCGGGGGGAGGGGATCCAGCTATCAGCTGGACAACTGCAGCTTTTGGCCCTCGCCCGGGCTCTGGTGGGAGACCCTTCGGTTCTTCTCCTCGATGAGGCTACCGCGGCGGTTGACAGTGCAACCGAGTCCGCTTTCAAACGTGCCCTACGCGCGCAGATAGAGGAACGACAATGTGCGGTGATCACTATCGCTCATCGTCTCTCGACGGCGATGGAATCCGATTATATCGTCGTAATGGAAGAAGGGCGAATCGTGGAGGCCGGGCTGCCCACTGAGCTCCTTCGCAGTGGAGGAAGCTTTGCAAGTCTGTGCGAACTCGAGAACGCCGGATGGGAGTGGCGCGAGCAAGCTGCTGTCAACTCAAAGCGTTCTTTTTGATGTAGTCGAAATTGATGTCGAGGCCCAGTCCCGGTTTCTGTGGAATCTGCACATTCCCTTCTTCGTCCATGGAATCCACGATCTCGTTGAGCCAGGGATCCGGCTTCTCGTAGTCTATGAAGGGATGGAGCAGCCCTCTTTCGTAGTACTCGCCGGGGATGCCCATCGCTCCCAGCACTTGAAGGTTGCCGGCACCGCCCAGATGGAGCTCCAGCCTCACTCCGAAGCTCTCGCAC
>CAZLRN010000190.1:0-8479 GCA_964561715.1 uncultured Spirochaetales bacterium | reverse complement strand
GAGGTTGCGTGTGTCGAGTAGAGCTTCTCTTACAGCCAAGCAACAGGATGATAAGCTCCGAACGCCGAATATAACCCGTACCGTCCAGATAACTTTTCTTATCAGTTACTTCCACGCGAACGACATCAATACAGAAACAAAGATACCGATGAAGACTTCGTTATGATTTGCGCCGTGCCAAAGGAGTATGAGTAAGGGCTCTTATTTTGAATTCAATGGTGGCAAAGGGAAAGTACGTACGCTATAATGGTGTCAACTAAGATCTTTCGGTTCTTATGTCAGGTATTGATTATTGAAGGCAACATGTTAAAAACGACCGCAAATGATAACCATGGTAGAATATATCCAAGAATGATTCGGATTGAGTTTGGAGACATGCATTTTTCCAATCGCTCGTCGATGCCGTAGTCTTACAGGAGAATAGTCATGCGTAGTTATATTCTGAGAAGATTACTGATGCTTATCCCTACGGTTTTTCTTGTCTCCATCCTGGTCTTCTTCCTGGTAGATCTCATGCCTGGCGACGGAGTGGACGCTATGCTCGCTCAAGGTGGTGTCGACATGGAGTTCGACAGGGAGGCACTGGAAGCGCTCCTAGGACTGGATGCGCCCAAGATCGTCCAGTACGCCCGCTGGCTTGGAGTTGCTCCCCAAAAAGACGGCAAGTTCCGTGGTGTCCTGCAAGGAGACTTCGGAGTATCATGGCGGGAGAGGATACCAGTGATCAAGCTGTTGTCGCTGAAATTGCCGGTGACCATTGAGCTTGGCATCCTGGCATTGCTAATAGCGCAATCAATTGCGCTGCCAATAGGCATACTTTCAGCGCTACGGCAGGATAAATGGCCCGATTACGTGGGCCGCAGCATTGCTATTCTTTGTATCTCCCTGCCGAGTTTTTGGGTAGGGACGATGGTAATAGTCATACCCTCGATACTGTGGGGTTACATGCCGCCAATCATGTTGATCCGTTTCTTTGACGACCCGATAGGAAATCTGAAGATGTTTCTGGTAGCGGCAGCTGTCCTGGGTTTGAGCATGACGGGGATGACAATGAGGATGACCCGCACGATGATGCTCGAAGTGCTGAGGCAGGACTATATACGAACGGCCTGGTCAAAAGGGCTCAGGGAAAAGGTTATCACCATCAGGCATGCCTTGAAGAACGCCCTGATTCCGGTAATCACTATCATAGGCTTCCAGGTGCCGATACTCATCGGCGGAACTGTAATCATCGAGAAGATTTTTAACCTGCCGGGGGTGGGCAGCCTGTTGATAGGGGGTGCCCAGCAGAGAGATCAACCGCTGGTAACTGGGGTACTCCTCTTTTTTGGTACTGCCCTGGTGCTTATCAATCTCCTCGTTGACCTGACCTATGCCTATTTGGATCCGAGGGTTAAATACGACTAATGAATTAGGTCAGCCAATATTCTTAATTGACAACGGGCTGTGGTTGGGCTAGTATGTGGTAAGTTAGTAAATACATTATTTGTTGCGCGGAAGTTGTTTGTGGCTGACGGAGTAACAGGACCGGTAGCTGAGAGCACAAAACACACCGGATTAAGAAATTTCTTCAAGAGACTTGTGAAAGAGAAGCCTCTTGGTACAGTCGGTGCGGCGATAGTGTTGATACTGTTGTTCGTCGCTATTTTTCCCGGTTTGATAGCTCCGTATGGAATTAACGAAGACTGGGCGGGTGAGTTTCTCGAACCACCATCGGGGAACCACTGGTTCGGCACAGACGGGCTGGGGAGAGACATATTCTCTCGTGTAATCTATGGCGCTCGTATTTCGGTGATTGTCGGTCTATCTGCTTCTGCTATTGCTACGGTTATTTCCTTGATAATAGGTACGACAAGCGGGTATATCGGCGGTAAACTCGACTTTGTATTGCAGCGATTCGTCGATATCGGCATGACGATTCCTCAGCTTGTTCTCATGATTGTCTTCATATCCATTATCGGGACGGGTATGTTGCAGGTCATCCTTGTTATTGGGCTGCTGTGGGGCGTCGTTGGGTCCAGGATAGTGAGGAGTGCCGTTATTGGCATCAAGGAGAATGTCTATCTGGATGCAGCGAGGGCTACAGGCTGTTCCACCCTCAAAATACTGATCCGGCATGTCTTGCCCAATATTATGGCGCCAACAATTATCCTGTTTACCACACGGGTTCCGAACGCGATTCTTGTCGAGTCAAGCCTGAGCTTTCTCGGCTTTGGTATTCCCCCACCGGCGCCGAGCTGGGGTGGGATGATCAGTGGCGCCGGGAGTGCCTACATGATAAGGGCTCCATGGATGATCATATTCCCGGGCGTTGCGTTGGCCGCCGTGGTCTACGGAGTGAATATCTTTGGAGACGCGATGAGGGACCTGCTGGACCCGAGGCTAGTGGGTGGTGTCGGACGCTACGGACTGGGGGAGAAAGGAGGAGAAAAGGAAGTGACGAAAAAACGCAAGCCTGGAGCCGGAAGGCTCGACAGAGCTGCAAAGCAATAATGGGATTAGCCCATTTAATAAATCGCTCGAGGAGGATTTACATGAAAGAAAAAGTATTTATTTTGGTACTGGCATTGTTGCTGGTAGCTGTCTTTGCCTTCGCAGGTGGGAAGAAAGAGGTAACACCTACCGCGATGTCTACGGGCGAACCGCAGTACGGTGGGACACTTACCGTGAACAGCGACCGAAGGCAGGATCCGGTAAGCCCCGACAGAATGGCCAGTGGAACCAGCGACCACCATTTTTGGCGAATGGGTTTCCAGGAAATGCCTTTGGTAGGTGACTTCGAAAAGTATGGTCCCAGAGGTACTAACCAGTTCGCCTTTGAGGTGCGCGGTTTTATCCCCTTGACCTACATGAAAGGCCAGTTGCTCGAGAGCTTTGAAATTCAAGCTGATAAGATCATCTGGCACGTACGAAAGGGAGTCTACTGGCACGGGAACAAGCCGGATGTCATGAAGTCCCGGGAGCTTGTCGCCAGCGACCTGGTATGGTGGGTAAACTACCGCAGGCAAGCCCCTGCAGGAAAGTACATCAAGCAGGCGATAAACGACGCGAAGGAGATCGACAAATACACCCTCGAAATTCCCTTTGCAAAGGGCTATGACTTCATGGTCATGTACCTCATCGGCTACGAGGACCGCTGTAACGTTGGGCCGCCCGAATCTGTGAAAGCAGGGGCGGACCAGTGGGACAAGCAGGTTGGTACCGGACCCTTTATGAACAGCGAATACGTCGTGGGTTCATTTTTCAGGTACGAACGTAACCCCAATTACTGGGATACGACGACGATCGACGGAAAGAAATATCAACTTCCTTTTGTGGACGAGTTTATCCAACCCATCATTCCCGACGAGTCTTCGCGGATAGCCGCTCTCCGCACAGCGAAGATTGACTGGTACGCCATTGTACCCCCAGCGCAATGGAGCGTTTTGGACAAAAACCCCGACATCATATCGAAGAAATCTGTCGCGGCAATTGGTCAGGTCTTGGCGCCGCAGGTTAACAAAGAACCCTTCAACAAACTAAACGTGCGCCGTGCTCTGATGATCGGCACCGATATAGCCGCTTTTAACCGCATCCTGGGTGTAGACATCGATATGCCGATAAACTTTCATCCGGCATACCCCGGCGACCCGTCGGTGTACACCCCGATCGATAAGCTTCCTCCTGAGTTGGCGGAGCTCTACAAGTATGATCAGGCAAAAGCAAAGAAGATGCTCGCTGATGCCGGCTACCCGAACGGTTTTAAGATGGAAGTCGTTGTGCTAAATGGGGTTATGGAGGAGGAGAGAGGCGCTCTGCTTGCCGCCCAGTGGGCAAAGATCGGTGTTCAGGTCGAGCTAAACGTGCAAGATAATACCGGCTACGTCGGCTTCCGGTATGATAAGAATTTCAAGGATGCGCTGATAACCGTAGTCGAGACACCGGGCGCGGTATTTCTGCTTCAGCGCACGGCGTATACCGGCGCTACCCTCAATCCGGGCAACTACTCGAACCCAGCGTTGGACGCGAAGATAGATAAAATTGTAGCAACGGTGAATCAGGATGAAATGAACCGTCTGACAAAAGCGGCGTGTGTAGACCTGCTTGCGGATGTTCATGTCATACCTCTGCAGGTCGGCTTGGACGGCTACTACTGGTGGCCGTGGATCAAAAACTACTACGGAGAGTTCAACATCGCGGACGCCAATGAAGCTGTCCCACTTTTTGCCCGCATGTGGATTGACCAGAACCTGAAAAAGAAGATGGGTTACTAGCAGATTAGCAGCGGCGGCGGGAGCCGCGCGAGTTTCAGCCAGAACCTCCGGGTGGGTCAAAGCGATCCACCCGGATAATTATTCAATTTATTTTCAATGACTAATCTTGACGAGAATACCGGTCTAATCGCCGGCAGACTCCTAGCGTATTTAAGAGATGAACTAAACGCCTCGACGATAGGGTATGAATCACCTCTAACTCGGTTGCAGGGAGGATATGAAACAGCCACATACCGATTTCAGCTGAAAGGCGCTGCAGAGGAACTGGGCAGGCGCCTGGTGCTGCGCCTGTATCCCGAGTTCTATGGACCTGAAAATGCTGTCTGGGAGAGCAGCGTGCAGAATGTGCTGGCAGAGGAAGGATACCCTGTTGCCAGGGCGTACTTTACATGCACGGACAAGTCGATTCTAGGCGGAGCGTTTTTCATCATGGAGTTTTTATCGGGGAAACCTATGATAAATGCTCCAGTAGATACCATACCGCAAATGCTGGGTAAAGCCCATGCCGCGCTTCATAGAATTGATCCGGAGCCTTTGATCAAGTCACTGAATGAACAAGGTATTGATGAGACTAGATACAGGCTCGGCAGACGGTTTGCCTATCTGCAAAAAATCGCAAAAGAATTGCCCTGGATTTGTGCCGGCGTAGATTGGCTGATGGAGAATCGGCCGCCTGAACCCGAGC
Organism: uncultured Spirochaetales bacterium; assembly: GCA_964561715.1. GTDB lineage: Bacteria > Spirochaetota > Spirochaetia > SZUA-6 > CAZLRN01 > CAZLRN01. The sequence continues at coordinate 3,541 of CAZLRN010000190.1, read as the reverse complement.
GTCTTGCCATCTGCCATGGAGATTTTCACCCCCTCAATATCCTCATCCAGGATGGCAGGGTAACGGGTGTGCTAGACTGGCCGGGGTTTCTCATCACTGATCCGGCTTTGGATATAGCCAATACCCTATTGCTGACAACTGTACCGTTCAAGCTTCTCGTTTCTTCGGTGCTGGGACCGAACTTCGCATCAGTCGATTTAGAGGGGGCCTCTCAGCTATATCTGGATGCCTATCGGGCACAGTTCCCTTTGGATAGCACAAATTTAGATTACTATAAGGTCAGGCGAAGCATTCATGCTCTCATAGAAGGTGTTCGGGGGCAGCAGGTATGGCGCCACCCACTAATCGTAAAAGATCTGATCGATATCATTCGCAAAGTCACCGGAGTTCGAATAACGATGCCTGAGTAGACAACTAGAGGACCGAACCATGCTTAGGCGAGTATTGCTTCGCCTATTTTTAATGGTGCTGGAGCATAGGTTCAGGCAAGGTTTTCATGGTTCAGCTCTTGATCCTGCAAAGCACGTTCCTTTGCAGATGAGGTAACTGCAGATAATCCTTTCTTTTCCAGTCAAGGTGTGGCCGTAGTAATCTCGAAAGAGGATTTCCTCTTGCTGAACCTTCAGTATGGATATGTCGGCGGGACCTCCTTCGCTCAATCGCGCAAGCTCGACACGATTCATGGCTCGCGCCGGGGTTAGGGTCATGGCAGCCAGCACATTTTCTAAAGGCATTCCAACAGCAAGAAATTTGCTTGCGGTGAACATAAGATCGTACACCAGGTCATTGATATTCGTCGTGGTCACGTCGGTGCCGATGATGTCGGGCCGAAAGCCCTGTTCGACGGCGCGTCTCATGATATCGAAATCGGTATGCCAGCGCGCGAAGCCGGTCTCCATCAAGACACCCTTTTCTCTGGCATCCTGGTACTCGGATCGTATCTTCCCCTGCCTGTCCAAAAGTGAACCCGGATTCGGATGGTAGAGGTGGGTCACGATATCTCCCGGACGCAGAAGATCCATGTATTCTTGGGCGGAGGGGGGCGGTGATGCGGTATGTATCATTACGGGCAATCCTGCCTCGTAAGCCGCTTCGAACGCTGCACGGACCGGCGTGAGATTCGTAAGACCATGGTGTGCCCGGACTTTCACGCCCACCAGATGGTCAGGATTTTCACAGAGACACTTGACTGTCTGCTCGACATGAACTAGCCGAAGATCATCGTACTCGTGAATAACGGGCACTCCTGGAATCTGAGCTTCGAAGCACTGTCCTATCAGGCTGATGTTGAGAAAGGCGAAGAGATTGAGCTTGGATTTTTCCAGGACAAACTCTCGGAAGGCGTCAAAGTTGAGAGCCCCGGCGCTCCCGGCATCGACCATGGTAGTCGTGCCCGCTCTAGGCGCGAGTTCATCCGGATCGATGCTTATCCTGTGTACCCTTCGAAAGCAGTGGACGTGAAAATCTATCAGCCCGGGAGTGACGATCATCCCCCTGGCATCGATCACGTTCTCGGCCTGCTCCTGGTGCAGAGATGAGCCAATCCGGCTGATCTTGCCGTTTGCAATCGCGATATCAACTGTTTTGAAGCTTCTCGTCTCCGGATCAAAAAGCTCCCCGCTCCGTATGAGCAAATCATGAGGCTTATCGTTGGCTGCGCCCACAACCCAGACAATTTAGCATGTTTTCTATATGCAGCCAACTACTTGCTCCGCAAGCTGCTTGCAGAGCAAGCTTGTGGCAATTACTTCGCAAAATCTTGTTGAAAAACAAGATTTTCCTCCCTAATTGCATATCTCTATCCCTTCTCTGTATCTGTGTACTCAGAATAGAGATGTATGGGAGAAGAGTAAATGCACTTCGCATGCTTTGACATTCGCATGCTTTGACATTGACTTAAAAGAAGAGCCCATCTATTCTAATCTCCAAATGAGACTGGATTTGCTGATCGGGTTTGCAGTTGTTGCATGCGCCCTCGTCGTTTTGATCACCCTGGCTCTATGGAGCCGGAGGCGGATCAATAGAATCGCCAAAATGAGGCCCGGAACCTCCCGTGAAATTCAACAGTATCTGAAGCGTGAAAGATAGTCTTACCCCAAAAACCGAATTGTCCCGAGAGCTCTCCCTGTTTGACCTGACGATGATGGGATTGGGCATGATGATCGGCGCCGGGGTCTTCCTCGGCATAGGGAACGCGGTATTTGTAGCCGGACCCGGTGGGGTGCTTCTCACCTTTGCCCTGAATGGGGTCATCGCCATTTTTTCCGCAATGTCATACGCAGAGCTCAGCTCAGCGATCCCCCGTGCTGGTGGGGCCTACAATTTTGCGCGTATCGGTTTCGGCAGGGGCTTCAGCTTTCTGGCTGGCTGGATGGAGTGGTTTGCCTCCAGCATAGCGGGCAGCACCTATGCCCTGACTTTTGCGATCTATCTTATCAGATATCTGGAGCGGATCGGCCTGATGAACTGGCTTCCAGACGGAGCGATTTATCCGATGGAAAAGCTGACGGCCATAGCTGTAGTTGCGCTATTCATATTCGTCAACTACCGTGGAGCCTCGGCTACTGGGAAGGTCGGCGCTTTCTTCACCCTTGGACAGACCTTATTTTTGATCTTTATTGGAATTGTTGGCCTTTTTGTCGTTATGAGAGAGCCGGAGCGGATGCAGAACTTCGAGCCCTTCCTACCGCGCGGTTGTGAGCGACTTCTCGTCACCATGGGTTTCACTTATGTTGCCTTTGAGGGATTCGAGGTTATAGCCCAGGCCGGCGATGAGGCAATCGAACCGCGAAGGAACCTGCCCAAAGCGATGCTCTACTCCGTACTCGTAGTCACGGTGACTTACGTTGCGGTCGCCTTTGCAACGATAGTTGCGGTGAAAGAGGGAAGCCCGGGGGTCGACAAGGCTCCCTGGGAGTGGATTGCGCAGTTCAGGGAGCGGGGATTCGGGGAGGCCGTATCGAGATTGGTGCCCTTCGGCAATTTGCTTTTGACTCTGGCTGTTATATTCGCCTCTACGAGTGCGCTCAATGCGACTGTATACTCCGCCACGCGAGCCTCCTATGCTCTGGGTCGGGACAATATGCTTCCATCGTTCTTCGCTCGGATATCGAAAAAGCGGAGGACGCCGTGGGTGGCTTTGGCTTTTACGGCATCGATCATACTGATTGTGGCTACCCTTTTGCCTACTATGGATGTGGCTTCCAGCGCCAGCATCATGTTTCTCTTTCTCTTCTTCATGGTCAACATCTGCGTCATCTGGATTCGGGTGAATATGGGAGATGAGCTCATCTACGGTTATCTAACGCCTCTGTTTCCGTTTATTCCGCTGGCTGCGATTCTCATCCAGGCTGTGCTGGCTGTCTGGCTCGTGCATATGAGCTGGATTGCGTGGCTCGTGGCTCCAGCCTGGATAGGTTTGGGAGTGGCTGTCTACCAGGGTTACTCGAAGTATCGGGTAACGCCTTCGGAGTCGGAGATACAAGTTCTGGAGGAGGAAAGGGAAACAGAAGCCGACGACACGAACACCGGGGAATACGGC
>CAZLRN010000189.1:0-8490 GCA_964561715.1 uncultured Spirochaetales bacterium | reverse complement strand
GGCTCAAGGAGCTCAATCTGAAGCCACCGGAGTCCCTCGACGAGTGGGAAAATGTGCTGAAAACCATCCAGGCGAAAAAAGGACCCAACGTCATACCTCTGGGCACGGTTCCGATGAACGCCGCCCTCAAGAACATCGAAGGCCTGTCTTACTTTTTGAGCGCCTGGGGGATGGACTATGCCTTTTACGTCGTGGACGGCAAGGTCCACTACGGCGCCGCTGAGCCCGCGTATAAGGAGTTTCTCACTCTCATGAACAAATGGTACAGTGAGGGTCTTATCGACAAGGATTTTATCGGCCGTGAGTACGGGCAGGTGCGCAGCATGATCCTGGACAACCGGATCGGCGCATTCTGGGGAAGGCTCAACTCCGAGATGGGCGGGCTCTCCGGTCTGGCCGCCAAAGCGAATAATCAGAGCTTTGAGCTCATCGGAGCTCCGTGGCCCGTTCACAAGAAGGGTGACACGAGCTATCACATGAACGCCGGCGGCGGCAACGAGTTTCCCGGAGGTGGAGCAGCGATCACCTCCAAGGCCAAGGATCCCGTTGTGGCCATGAAGTGGTTGAACTTCTGGTGGACCGAAGCGGGACACAACCTGGCCAACTTCGGAATCGAGGGCCTGACCTACAACTGGGTCAACGGCTTTCCCAAGTACACTGACCTGATCATGAAGAACCCCGACGGCCTGGCGCCTGTGATCGCCCTAAGCAGCTATTCTGCGGATGGAGGAGGAGGCCGGTTCTGGATTCAGGACGCCCGCTACTGGCAGCAGATGATGTCCCTGCCCCAGCAGTTCGAAACGGGAAAGTTGTTGCAGCGGACCGGAGACATCAGCCGGGTCTTACCTCCCATCACTCCTACCGTCGATGAGTCTCGCGAGCTGGCTTCGCTTCTCAACGAAATCGAGACCTACCGCGACGAGATGTTCGCTAAGTTCATTGTCGGCCAGGAGCCGCTCAGCAAGTTCGACGAATACATTAAGCACATCAACTCCATGGGCATGCCACGGGCGATAGAGATCCAGCAGGCTGCCCTGGACCGATTCGATAAACGGGCGGTACCCAAGCTGTAATTTGACAACATAGGCAGACGCTTGGCCTCAGCAAGCGTACGCAGACTCAAAGCGGGAGAGCATCGGTTACAACCGGTGCTCTTCTTTTAGTGTGTACAGCCCGGCAGTCTGAACATCACCACCGCTTTATGGGCAACGAGGTAGAAACTCCTTCAAAGTACTGGCTCACATATCCATGACTCCACACCCGGTAGCCCTCACACCGGGGACGTCTTCTTGGACATGGTCATCAATATGCTTTGCCAATTGTTTGTAATTTGCTAAAATCAACCGATAGATACAGCATCAGGGCACTTACCCTGTTATTGGTTTGGGGGATGACCGAAGTGGGTAATCTTTACGGTCATCCCTTCTTTTTATAGGTCAATTCGATTTGAGAATCTTTCTCACTTCTCTGAGGGAATTTGAGAAAATATCAAAAACTCTATCGTGATTAAAGTGAGATGTTGCAAGGATATTGCTTCGATTCCAGGCGTGACAAGAATCTGATTGACCACACTCTCGCGACCGAGGAAGTCCATCATGAGTCCGACGACAGTTTCAAGAGAAACGAAGTGGGGAAGGTAGGTTATGGTCTGAACGATCCTCTTGTAGGCGTGGTTTCGAACCTCATTCAGCAACAAGGCTGAATTGATCGCCTCCGAAAATCCGAAAAAGACCATCAGTAGATTCAGCAAAAACATCGCTGCTTATGGGGGAATCAAGAGCGATTTGAAGGGGTCAGATTCTGATAGCATATAAACAGCAACAATGGTATATTTTTTTTCTATTTCTACTATATAACGAGGGTCTATGTATGAGCAGGGGCAAGGCTGCAAAAGGATTGAATATCGGTGTCGTCGGACTGGGCTTGGGGAAAATTCATGTTACAGCCTATTCGGAGCAGCAGGTGGTTGGCCGGCTGGTCGTGTGCGACACAGACGAAAAGCGCCGCGAGGAAGTGCTGCGCGATTTTGGGAAGGTATCCGAAGCATATGACGACCTGGAAGCCATGCTCGCCGCCGAAAGCCTCGATGCGGTCAGCGTCACGACGCCGGATCATATGCACCGGCCGCACGCGGTGAAGTGCCTGAAGGCCGGCTGCCATTTGCTCCTCACAAAGCCTATAGCCACGAACCTGGTGGATGCGAGGGCGATCTTTCATGCATCCAAAGAATCAGGGAAGAAACTGATGGTGGCCCATGAGCGACGATTCCGCACCTTTGGCCTTCGGGTTAAGGAGATCCTCGACAGCGGTGAGCTGGGGGATATCATCCATATTCGCTACGATTCAATCCAGGACAAACGCCGGCAATTCGAGAGGGCGCCCTGGTACGCTTCTACAGAGGCGGGAAGAACGCCAATCACCGGTAGCGGGATCCACCAGGTGGATTTTTTACGGTTTCTAGTGGGAAGGCAAATTGTCTCTGTTGGAGCCTTTGGAAACGATCGCGGTACCCTGGAGTTTCCCGGCGACAAGACCACCTGCGCCATCTTTCGCTTCGATGGGGGGATCGTGGGGCAGGTGACGGTCACCTATGCGGCTCACTGGCCCGCAGAGGAAGGCCTGCTCGATGATTTCTTTCGCCTGGTTGGTACGAAGGGAGCTGTGGTCGGCAATCGGGTCGCCAGCGACGGCCATTCGAGGTGGCGGGAGATAGACCGGGAGGAGAATCCCATCCCCGTAGCCTCTCATCGTTGTGTCGAGAGTTTCCTCTCATCGATAGTCGAAAACAGACCTGTAGAAGTTTCGCCTCAGGATGCCTGTGCATCCCTTGCCGCCGCTGTAGCCGCTGACGAATCGGTCCGGACCGGGCAATTCGTCGCACCGGAAAGGATCGTCTAGGGCGCGTCTGCCTCGAGCATCAGATCCGGTCTTTCAGCTCCCGGGCAAAGTCCAGCTCCATCTCGTCCACCTTCCGGTCCCGTTGCCTGAAGTATTCGTCCGTGGTGAATCGGGCGTTGAGAAAGGCCGTGATGATTTCCCTGGCCAGCCAGGGCCCTATAATCTTGGCGCCCAGACAGAGCACGCTCATGTTGTCGTGCTCTACTCCTTGATGGGCGCTGTAAACATCGTGGCAGACGCCGGCCCGGATTCCCGGAGTTTTGTTCGCCCCGATTGCCGCTCCGAGACCGGTCCCGCAGAGCATGATGCCTCGCTGCGCTTCGCCCTGCCGGATGGAATCACAGACCTTTCTCGCCAGATCGGGAAAATCCACCCTCTCCGGCGAGTCGCTGCCATGATCGATGACCTTGACCTCCAGCTCGCCCAGAATTCTCAAAACCTCTTCTCTCATGGGAAAACCGGAGTGATCGTTGGCAAAGGCGACAGTCATTTGGCGATGCCTCGAGGGTAAAGAGGAACCCTATGGAGATTTGACTACATTCCTAAGGAGACAAAACTTCGCTCACGAACTCTTCTGCAAAGCGCTCTCTGTATACCAGCGGCATCCACGGGATCCCAAACCGTTTTCTCTCTTGCTCTGTGAGCACAACCCACCCAACCTGGACATCCGTTCGCGCAGAGATGCCCGTTTTGTTGCTCATTTCTTTCTGCATATCCGTGTCGGTTAGATGGGCGATAAAGAGGATCGCCGCCGCTTTGTTCTTGGCGTTTTTCACTACCCCCAGGGTATCGCCGCTAAAGGGAAGGCCCATCTTGGGAACGTAGAGCTTGGCGCTGCTCGAGAGAGAGCCACTCTCGAGAGCCTTTCGAGTTTCGACATCCGAGGCAACGGCAATCGCAGCCTCTCCGCTGCCCACCTGACTGATGGCCGAATCGTCGGATGACATGACAGAGACCATATCCCTGCTCTGCCTGAGAGCCTGCCACGCCTCCTTCCAATTCTCTGTCTTTGAGGACTGCACAGAGGTATCACCGGAGTACCGGTCCAAACCACCGGTCAGGTTAGCCAGGGCCGCCTGAATGATTGCCTTCCCGGAGCTTCCCTTCTGCGGATTGGAAAATGCGAACTGCCCGGCAGGATTCTCTCCGACCCATTCGATCAATTCGAACCACGTTTGCGGGGGCTTCTCCACTTTCTGGGGATCATAGACCAATCCCATTTGACTTCTGTATACGGGTATGAGGTATCCGTTTGTTTTGACTCCGGCCTGTGCCTTGAGCAGCTTGGAATCGAGCTTGTCCGCATGGGGAATGCGTTCGGCAAGAGGACCAAAGAAGGCGCCAGCCTCCATCATGGATCTCACCATGGTTTCGCCGACGAGCACCGCATCGATGGAGCTGAACTCTTCGTTTTTCTCTCCGAGCACCTTGCTCGCCAGCGCATCGGGCTCGCCTTTTTCTATGGTAACCTTGATGCCGTACTTTTCCTCGAAGCTCGTTGCAGCCTCGCCCCAGAAAGATTCTGATCGCCAGTGAGCGAACGTGAGAGAAGCCTCCTTCTTGGCCTGTTCAACGAGCTTCTCCCAGCTCAGTCTGAGATAGTTGACCTCTTTCTGCTCCGGCGAACCACCGGCGAACAGCGGGCATGCCAGCAAAACGAGCAACAGAACAACCGCTAGGTACTTTTTCATTTTCTCCTCCGGGCTTGCGGGTTTCGTAATCGCTCTCAGATTTTCAATGTACCACTCTTGTCGACATGTGTCCATGAGCTATCACAACGCCTCCTCGCCTCTCGACATGACCTCTGAGCGAGGGTATCTTAGCAAAGGGACACGTTATGAGGATACTGGTAGTCGAGGACGACCAAAAGATCGCTTCCTTCATCGTGAAGGGTATGCAGCAAGCCAGCTTTGCGGTTGATCATGTGGTCCAGGGCGAAGATGGTCTTACCCTGGCTCAAGCCACCGAATATGATGCCATGGTGGTGGATATCATGCTTCCAGGCATGGATGGTTTGACCATGATCGAAAAGCTGCGCAACAATGGCATCAACACTCCGGTGCTTATTCTCAGCGCGAAGCACACCGTAGATGACAAGATCAGAGGATTCCAAAAGGGCGGCGATGACTATCTGACCAAGCCCTTCTCCTTTTCGGAGTTGCTTGTGCGCATTCAGGCTCTGATACGCCGATCCTCCAAAGCAGTGGTATCCAATACTCTCGTCGTCGAGGATCTGCAGCTCGATCTCATGACTCGTGAGGTGAAAAGAGGGGACCGCAAGATCAGCCTCCAGCCTAGAGAATTTGCCCTTCTCGAATACATTATGCGAAACGCCGGAAATGTGGTCTCCAAAACCATGATACTCGAGCACGTGTGGGATTATCATTTCGATCCACAAACGAATGTGGTGGATGTCTTGGTTCATCGCCTCAGAGGCAAGATCGACCGAGGATTCGAGAAGGCGTTGATCCAGACCATTCGAGGGGTCGGGTATGTACTTAAAGTCTCTTAACTTCAGACTGGCGGCCCTTTTCTCTGTGCTTTTTATTGTCTTTTCCGCCGTGGTTTTCGTGTTCACCTATCTTCTCCTCTTCTCCTCCCTCGGTCGCGAGCAGCAGGAGGAGGTGAGAGCCAGAATGCTCGAGTTCTGGGCTCTCTATAAGAGTTACGGTCTGGATCTCCTGGAGGGCGAGGAGCTTTCAGAGCGTGCTTTGGAGGAGTGGCGGCTGTATCTCATTCGCGTAGCTGACAAGCGAAACCGGACTCTCTACTTCTACCTGCCCGATCATTGGCGCGGCTTTAGTGTCGATCAGCTCGAGGCTGTCAAGCCTCCCGATAACGGGGAACTCATCGAGTTGCGTTCAAAGGAAGATGGCGGCGCCCTCGAAGTTGCAACGCTGCGTCTTCCGGATGGAAACATCTTTCAGATCGGCGTGGACATCGAAGTCCGGAAGCAAACCCTCAAGCGCTTCCGGAGGAGTTTTCTTCTGGTAGCGATCCCGCTGCTGCTGCTCGGATTTGCCGGCGGAATGATCTTTTCTCGTCGATCTCTACGGCCGATCAGTCGGCTCATTCAGGTGTCCCGATCCATCGTAGATACCGGGAAAATGGACACCCGCATACCCGCCAGGGGGAGTGGGGACGAATTGGACGAGCTCGTTACGCTCTTCAACCGCATGCTCGAGAAGATCGAAGCCCTGATCAGGGGCATGAGAGAGGCTCTCGATAATGTGGCCCACGATCTGAGAACACCCATGACCCGCATGGTTGGGAAGGCTCAGATGGCGCTTCATTCCGACGAGGGGAGAGAGTCTCGAAGCGCCTGCGGAGAGGCGCTGGAGGATTGCCTGGAAGAGTCTCAGGCCATTCTGACGATGCTGAACACCCTCATGGATGTGTCCGAGGCCGAAACGGGAGCGATGAAGCTGGAAAAGTGTTCCGTTGATATCTCGGCGCTTGTGGAGGATATGACAGAGCTCTATCGCTATGCCGCCGAGGAGAAAGGAATTTCCATCCAAAAATTTTTGCCAGGAAAGTTGACCGCAAAGGTGGACGTCAATCGCATGCGTCAGGTCATTGCCAATCTGCTCGACAATGCCGTTAAGTATACCGGAGCGGAGGGAAACATCAAAATCCAGGTAAGCCGGCGTGGAGACGAAGTTCTTATTGAAATCAGCGATTCAGGAATCGGCATAGCCGAGGAAGAAATCGAGAATATCTGGGACCGACTCTACCGGGGTGATCGAAGCCGTTCAAAGCCGGGACTCGGTTTGGGATTGAGCCTGGTTCGTGCCATCGTTCGCGCCCACGATGGCACGGTAACGGCACGCAGTCAGGCCGGCCAGGGCTCGCAATTCACCATATCTCTTCCCATTTAGGTTCCCCTTCAAGAGTAAAAGACCGCCGCCCACCCGAAGCGCGGCTTCGAAACTGCAGTGAAAGAGCTCAGGACCAAGATTACAAAAGTGTAATGTCCATGAAAGGAAGGCGAAAGGTCTTAGGCTTACGCTTTTTTTGTATCTAACCCTCGAGGAGGAAGCTATGCAGGCACTAAGGGGACCAAGAGCATTGGGTCTCTCAATCGTGATCATCCTATTGGTGGGCATCGGAGCGATTGCCTCGGCCCAGAGTTCGGACCAGGTACAGCAGGGCATGCAGGCTCTCCTGAACATCCAGGCGGCCTTTCGATCTGTAGCCGATAAGGTTCAGCCTACCGTGGTGGAGGTCAATGTAGTCGATGTGGTCAAAAGACCGGTTTTCCGCTTTGAATCTCCTTTTGATTTCTTCTTTGGCGAGCGCCGCGAGCAGAACTCCAAGGACCAGGAGGAGAGGGAGTATCGAAGACCAGGACTCGGGTCGGGCGTCATCGTGCGGCAAAACGGAAACAGGCTCTACGTTTTGACCAACAACCATGTCGTGAGCTCAGCCGAAGAGATCACCATCAAACTCATAGACGGAAGGGAGTTCGAGGCGTCTTTAGTTGGGCGGGACGAGAAGAAGGACCTCGCCCTGGTCATGTTCGAGACAACCGAGCGCATACCGGTAGCTATCATGGGAGATTCCGATTCAGTAAAAGTAGGGGATTGGGCGCTGGCGATCGGTAATCCCTTTGGATTCGAATCCACCGTTACGGTAGGTGTCATTAGTGCTGTGGGAAGACATTCGATCCCTGGCAGGAGGATCGGGGAGTTTACGGATTACATTCAGACCGATGCAGCCATCAATCAGGGCAATTCGGGCGGAGCCCTTGTAAACATAAAGGGCGAGGTTATTGGAATCAATACATGGATTGCTTCTCCCTCCGGCGGAAGCGTGGGTCTGGGATTTGCCATCCCGGTAAACAACGCCAAAAAAGCGATCGATGATTTCATTTTAAAGGGAAAAATCGAATACGGTTGGCTTGGAATCACGGTGGGCAACATGCCTGCGGAGGTGGCCGAGGACCTCAATGTAAAGGGCAAATCCGGTGCCCTCGTCTATGGGGTTTTCAAGGAGTCCCCGGCTGAAAAAGCAGGAATGCTTCCCGGTGATTACATCACTCAAATAGGCGGCGAGGCAATCCACGATTCCGCTCATCTCCTGCGGATTGTCGGCAATCTCGCACCGGGAAAGTCTATTCAGTTCAATCTTGTGCGCAGCGGCAGCCTAAGGCAGCTGAATGTGAAAATGGAGGCCCGGGCCGAGGAGTCAGAAATCTCCAAGCAGAGTAAGAAAATCTGGCCTGGTATATCGGTTATAAAAGTCACAGACCGGCTCCGAGAGCAGCTGAATCTCTCCCGAAGCGCAGGGCAGGTGATGATCGGCGTAGTGAGAAAGGGCAGCCCTTCGGCGATAGCGGGTTTCCGTTCCGGGGATATAGTCAAGAAGATCAACGGCAGAGACGTAAAGGACGTGGCGGAGTTCTACAGGCTTCTCAATAATGTATCAGAGAAGCAGCTTATGTTTACGATATTCAGGGAAGGTGCCGAGATACTCATCGGCTTGGTTCGCTGAGGACAAAGATCCCGGCGTTGGCACGCCCCTGCATACCCGTTATGGTGCAATTATGGAGCAAAATCTTGTTTTTTCAACAAGATTTTGCGAAGTAATTGC
>CAZLRN010000188.1:0-8500 GCA_964561715.1 uncultured Spirochaetales bacterium | reverse complement strand
GCACCGCTGCTTTGCAGCGGTCGTAGCGACGCACCGCCGCCGAAGCGGTGGTCTTCTGCTCTGTCGCTGGTCTTCGGATCGAAGAGATTTATCATACCTCTCCACCACATCCGAAACAAGATCAGCAGAATGTATGGCGTATCTTGACGTGCAGGAGAAACACGAAACTTCTAGCTCGCAAGAAGCATTGAAAATCAGATTGGGCTGGATTAAAGTACAAAGGGGGAACAGTCACTCCCGAAGGAGCAAATCCATGCAAAAAACCTCGGAAATGTCCTCAAAACGTCTCATCGTGGTCGCAGCGCTCGTTCTTCTGTCCTCGGTCACGCTCTACGCTGTCGGACAAAAGGAAAAGCAAGAAAAAGCAAAACCGGGGGAGCCGGCAGGGACGAGCAATTCCAGCTCGACGAGTCCCTTAGAGCTCAAAGATTCGATCGAGCTCACGGACGCGGTGCTCAAAGCGGAAGACCTGATGCAGAGAGGCCGCTTCAGGGAGGCTGGCGAGGTCCTCGCGAAGGGACCCGTTCCCTCGAACAAACAAATGTATGCCATATGGCTTCAGGCGCTGGCTCTCTACCAGGTCTCCGACTATGTCCCGGCCCTGAGGATCTGCACCGAAAACATGGAGAAGCCGAGCCCCTGGCAGCACAAGATACGATTCCTGGCCGCCGAGATTTATTTGAAGCAAAAGCGATTTAGAGAGGCTGAAGCAATCTATGATCGGGAAAGTCAGAGGCTACTTGCCGAAGAGCGCAAAGAGGAGATTGCCAAGGTCTACATCAGTTTCGCCGAAAGCCTTTCTTACACGCCCAAGCCGGAGGAGTTGGATCTCCCCGAGCCTGACTTTGACGAGGCCTATTCGTTCTATGCAAAAGCGCTGGAGCTCGAGATCGGGCACGAGCTTAGCGAAGAGATCCGGTTTCGCATGGCACTGATGCGAGAGAGGGATGAGCTCTATTACGATGCCGCCGAGGAATACAGATCCTACCTCCGCGACTTTGATCCCGATTGGAAGCGGCGCGACTATGGTCCTCGGAGCGCTTCGTATCGAGGGGGACATCGAGCAGCGGCACGCTACCGACTCGCCGAGAGTCTGATCAGGACAGGTGATTTCCAACTGGCCCGAACCGAATTGGAGGACCTGATCGACCTTCTCGAGCTTGCTGGTGAATCACCGGGAGGAACAACAACATCAGGAGGCACAGACACGGTGACGGTGGGATCTGCCAACGACGATATGGATGATCCAACGGAAATCTCTACCTGGCAGAGACTGGCAATGAGGCGGATACCTTTCACCTATGGTTTTCCTCATCCGGGCTCAACGGGCGATCTCGAAGCCGGCTTATCGGCCTCAAAGGCCTATCTCTCCCTCTTTCCGGATGATTCGATTGCGGTGACCGTAGCCTGGCAGGCGCTCTCTGCCCTTCACTACAGGGGGAGAAGCGAAGCTGCTATCGAGGCGGCTAGAGCGTTTCTGAAAAAAGAGGATTTTCAGATCCCGGCCGAAGAAAGCGCTGCAGAAATCAAATGGAGAGAGCTCATTGATGTCGCCGATTCCCCTCTCGAGCAATTCGACACCCTGCAGAAAAGCGCCCTCTTTCTCATCGGAAACCTGCTCTTCGCGCAGCAGAAGTACAAACAAGCCATCGAGGCTTACACCGAATACACCGTTCGCTTTCCCAACGGTCCCGACTGGACGGCTGCCCAGAGAGGAATCATAAACGCCGAATACCAGATAGGAGTCGATCTGATTGCGGCACGCTCATACGAAAAGGCTCGCTTGGTATGGGATGAGTTCTTGGCGAGACATCCTCTCGACTATCGCTCTCGGCAGATCCTCTTCGCTCTTGGTCAGATGGAATACCAACAGGGCAAAGACCTGAGGGATTCTGGAGATCCTATTAGGGCCCGAACCCTTTTTGAAAGCGCCATTGCATCCTATCGCCGGCTTATCAGCAAATATCCGCAGACCGAGGAATCAGGTCTGGCACAGCTAAGAATAGGAGAAATTCTCGAAAACGAGCTCGGAGACCTTACGGGGGCCCTCGAAGCCTATCGAAAGCTTACGTGGAGCAGCATGAGTGGGGTGGCCGAGGAGAGAGTTCGGCTCATGACGAAGAAGGAGTTCGTGGTTCGGACGGAGCGCATCTACAGCACCGACGAACGCTCTCTTATTCACCTTCAGCTGAGAAATGTGCAAAGCCTCAAGGTATCAGCCTACAGGTTGGATCTGGAGGACTACTTCCGCAAGTATCATACCATCGAGGAAGTCGAACAGCTCGATCTTTCCCTTATATCTCCAGACAGCGCCTGGGAGGTTCCTGTCGAGGGCTACCAGAACTACCTTCCCATCTCAATGAGCGTAGAGATTCCAATGGAGGGTCCAGGTGTATATGCCGTCAATCTGGCCGAGGAAGACATAGAGGCCACGACCTTAGTCATCCGGTCGGATATCGATATCATCGTGAAATCTTCGAGAAGTGAGGTACTGGTCTTTGCCCAGAACAGGCGAACCGGTAGACCCGTGCCCGGAGCCAATGTACTCATCACGGATGGAAGCCAGGCAATTCTCGAGGAGAAAACCAACGGGAACGGGATTCTGCACCGCAAGCTCGACAAGCTGCGCGGAGTCGAAGGGATCAGTGTTTTTGTGGACAGCGACGGCAATGTCGCGTCCAACAATCTGAGTCTCTACGGCCTCGGCTTCGGCCAAGGGCTTGCGCCCAAGGGCTATATCTACACAGATAGGCCCGTATACAAACCCGGGGAGCCGGTTAAGATCCGGGGTATCGTACGGGAAGTTGTCGACGGCTCCTACGCCGTCCAAAGGGATGCTGATATGATCTGTTCCGTCACAGACAGCAACGGACGGAGGATATTCGAGAAGGAGATCGAGCTCTCACGATTCGGTACTTTCCAGGAAAGCCTGCATCTCGGAGCCTCTACTCCCCAGGGAGGGTATTCGATCCGTCTCTTCCAGGACAACCCCCGCCGCATTTTCACCGGGAGTTTTCTGGTGGAGGAGTTCAGACTCGAAAGGATCAGGCTCACACTCGATTTTGACAGCAACGTCTATTTTCGCGGAGACCCCATTACCGCAACCTTCACAGCCAGCTACTACTACGGAAAGCCGGTGGGAGAGACCGAAATTTTTTATCGCCTTCCTGATGGCAGCGAGTATTCGGGAAACACTGACGGAGAGGGGAGGCTTCGGATTCAGTTCGACAGCACACCCTATACGGATCAGAGCAGGCTGGAATTTTACGGCCGACTCGTATCGGAAAACGTCGAAGTCTACGGCAGCGCCTTTCTGGCTACTCAAGGATACAACGCCTCGCTCTCGGTAGCCCGCTCTATCTCGCTGGCCGGAGAGCCGATCGAAATAACTCTGAGAACCAATGACGTAAGTGGGCTTCCCGTATCGCGGGCAATGGAGATATCCGTGCTCAGAAGGGAAATCCAAAAGCCCGATCCCCTTCTGGTCGACATTCCCTGGATGGAAATCCCCCGCGTCGACACTTGGGCGGAAAAAAAAGTAACAACCCTGAGCGTGACGACCGACGAAACCGGGGTGTCTCGTTTCTCCTTCACTCCCCGAGTCGGTGGCACTTTCGTATACCGAGCCAGGGGAACCGATCGCTTCGGCAACATGGTCGTCGCAGAAACCCTGGCTGAGGTGTCGGGAGAAGAAGATCAGATCAGGCTTCGTCTCTTCTCCGATCGCAACCACTACAGAGTGGGAGAGAGGGCGGCACTCCGAATCCATTCACGTCTCGAAAGCCCTGCTCTGGTTCTCATGACCCATGAGGGCGAAGGCGTTATCAGTTATGAGGTTATCGAGATCGGTCCCGGAGAAAAACTCGTCGAGTTCCCGGTGGATCATTCTCATTTCCCCAACTTTGTCTTCGCCGTTGCCCTTATGGACGGCAACAGGCTGGAATCTGCCTCTCTTCCTTTCACCGTGGAAAGACAACTCAAGATCACGATACAACCTGAGAAACAGGAATACCTGCCTGGAGAAAACGCCCGGATTACCGTTGATGTGAAGGACCACCTGGGAGATCCGGTGGAATCGGAGTTCTCCCTCGCTTTGGTCAATGAGGCTCTCTTTGCCCGCTACAGCGATCCGGCTGGTGATATCATCGATTTCTTCCAGAGAGATGCCTTCAGAGAGGCGGCTATGGTTCTGCAAACCAGCTGTACATTCTCATACCTGGCGAGAACAGTCGCGGTTAACAGGGACATAGCCGAGGAAATGGCCCGTTTGGCGGAATTAAAGGACGATCTGGCCGGCGCCTCGATGGCAGAGGACGAAGCCTTCGACCGGGAAGAACCGGCTGCAGAGATTGCCGCCAGCAAAGCGGCAGAGGCGCTCCAAGAGGCTATGAAGAAAGAGGCCAAACCAGCACGCACAACCTCAGGCCGTGCGCGGGATGAGGAAGGCGAGGCAGAGACAAGGCGGAGAGAGGACGAATCGCCTGCTCTCTGGCTCGTTGCCGTTACGACCAAACCGACGGGCCGAGCCGTTGTCTCTGTCCCCATGCCTCAGATCATCAGCTCTTATAGAATTACGGTCAAGGGTTGCACGGAGACGACCCTGGTTGGAGAGTCGACTGCTTCGATCGTGGTCAAAAAGCCGTTCTTTGCTTCGCTTCGAACACCAGAGCTCGTGCAGGAGAGAGACGCCGTTCGCTTCGTATGTGAAATCCACAACATCGGCGACTATGAAGGTCCGGTCAGCGGATCTCTGCAGTTGCAGACCGGGGATAGAAAAGAGATTTTCTCTCTGCGCGAAACCATAGAGGCAGGTGAGATAAGGCAGGTCGTCTTTCCCCCTTACACGATCCCAGAAGGCAACAGGCTGAAAATCGCGCTCGACGTCTCGGCCAAACCGGGCCTCGAAGACGGCCTCTCAAAAGATATCCCCATTCGGGCTTGGGGCTTGCCATTTGCTGACCAGAAATCCGGCAAAGCCAGCACCGATCGAACCCTCTTTCTTGAGCTTCCGCCAGGAAGATCCTACTCCAACAACAAACTGGTCATCTCGACCGGAGCCTCGCTGAATCAGGAGCTTGTCGATCTCGTCTTAGGCGGCAGCGTGGAACCGCTGCTCGATGCGGATCCAATCTCCCAGTACTTTCCTGCCACCGAACCTTCCGAGCTCCTCGCCCTTGCATCTCTAATAGACTATCTGGAGAACAAATCCGCATCCAGACAGGACCTCGACCGAGCGCTGATAGGCGCCCGCGCCCTCGTAGCAGCGCTCTCCGCTTCGCAACTCGACAGCGGGGCGTGGCGATACGGAACCGGAAAAAGCGAGATCGAAGTCACGGCTCTGGCCTATTGGGCGTTGGCCCGAGCCAATGAGGTGGGGATACGAGTCGACGCTACGGTTCTGAAACGAAGCGAGGAGTTCCTGCGAGACCAATACAGCCGGGTTGCCCAGGATGCCTATGAAAGCAGAGCGATGATCCTCTACTCCCTCTCTGTACAAGGGGGAGCGGATTTCGCCTTTGTCAACCGCCTCTACCGTCAGCGCAACTCTCTCAGCGATGCCGCCCTCGCCTACACGGCTCTCTGTCTGCACGGGTTAGACAGGGATGACATGGGACTCGAACTGCTTTCGATGCTCGAGAAGAGCGCAAAACTCGAAGGGGAAACGGATGATGACCAGTACGGAACGGATAGCGGCCGCCACTGGGCAGGAGCCAATAATATCGAGTGGAATCGAAATAGCGTGGAAACAACGGCGCTTGTCATGCTGGCCTTCCAGGCCCTCAAACCCTCTGATCCACTCATCGAAGAGGGCATGCTCTATCTCATGAGCCAAAAGGGCAGATTTGGGATCAGGCCGATCAAGGCCAAGGGAATCGTGATAGCCGCCTTGACGGGGTACTACAAGGATATCAAGGAGGGGTTGCGGGATTTCGTGCTCGAGATAGCCGTCAACGATTCTCCTCTGGAAACCCTCACCGTAAAGGGGCAACGGATTGTTGCATCCGCAGGAGGCAGTGAACAGGGGAAGGCCACAATTCTGGTTCCCGCTTCGCTGATACGCTCCGGGCGCAACAAAATCGATTTCGGATTTAGCGGAACCGGAGAGTACTTCTATGCCGCCTCTCTGACGGGATTCAGCAGCGACCTGGACGTCAAACCTTCCTGGGAAAAGCCGGAAATCCTCTCCAAGAGCTACATCCACGAAAACCTGACCTACAGAGGGCAACCGATCGGAACGAGCTCGATGACTATCAAGGAGCTGGAGTCGACCCGTGTTTCTACGGTTCGGATCAGCCTCTCCGGGCGTACAGGCAGTCACTATATGGTGATCGAAGACAGTTTTCCGGCAGGCGCCACCGTGCTCAAGGATACCATACGGGGCAGTCACAGCTTCGTACAGGTAAGTGGAAACAGGATCTACTTCTTCTTCGAGCCTGGCTCGACGCTCTATAGTATCAGTTATCAGATCTCCGGATACATACCCGGCGACTACAACGTCCTTCCTACGATGATACGGAACACCTTGAACCCTTCCGAGATGGTACTGGGAAAATCCACTTCGTTGATCCTCCTGGCTCCCGGAGAGAGCTCCAGCGAACCCTACGAGATGAACCGGGAGGAGCTCTACGGATTAGGCAAAGCTACCTTCGATGATGGCCAACAGCAGAATTCTGCCAGCCTCAAGCGGCAGTCCCTGGAGCTTCTGGAAGAGCTCTATGGCCGGGACAAGAAGTACAAACAGCGAGAGGTGGCACAGATGCTCCTGTGGCTAAGGAGCGAACCCGAATTCTACGACGCCAAACGACTAGTCGAGTACTTCGAGATACTCAAGGAGAACTACCCGGATCTGTTCATCCCGTTTAGGAAAATCCTTGTCATAGGCAAAGCCTACCACGATATAGGCGAATATGAACGATCCTACCTGGTCTATAGAGCCACTGTAGAGGCAAGCTTCTTAAAAGATGCTCCCATCGGCGGCGCCCTAGAACAGGCCGGCGAGCCGCTGGGCTCCATCGACTTCATGAGGCGACTCTGGCGCGAATATCCTGATAGCCCCCCCGTTGTGGAGACCTATTTTGCATTGGCCCAGGAGCTCTACGAAAGGGCTCCCGGAGCGCAGTCCATCACAAGCCGGCTTCGTGCCGAGGATCAATCGGAGCGTCCCACAAAGGCCGAGCTGATGAGCATGGCCGAAGCCATGTTTTGGAGATTCATGGCCCTCTATCCTCGAAATCCTCTCACCGACGATGCTGCCTTCTCTCGGGTCAACCTGACTCTGGACAGGAAAGCCTACGAGACCTCCGTGTATCTCTGTCGGCAATACCTCGAGAGGTTTCCTGAGAGCGATTTTGTTTCCAGCTTCCAATACATGGAGGCTCTTGGATTCTTTTCGATGCTTCGCTATAACGAGGCCATCGAGGCAGCCAGAGAGGTAGCCGAAAGTGACAGCGAAGACCGGGATCTAGCGATCTACATACTGGGTCAGATTTATCACGCGAAGCAGAATCCGGCCCAGGCCATAAGCTACTACAAGAGGGTGCAACACAAGTTTCCTGATGCCAGAGAGGCGGCCGTCTACTTCGAACGCAAGGAGATTTCGCTACAGGAGGTGAGCAGCTTTACCCCCGGGAAGCCGGTCGAGATCGAACTCGCATACAGAAACATCAAGGAGGCACACTTTCAAATCTTTCAGGTCGATCTCATGAAACTCTACCTAAAGGAAAAAAACTTGAGTCGAATAACCGGTATCAAGCTTTCTGGAATCTCGCCCCAACTCGAGACCAAGCTCACGCTGGGAAGCGGAGAAGACTATGCAGACTTCAAGCGGACGATTCGGCTTGACCTGGAGAAGGAAGGAGCCTATCTCGTTATATGCCGTGGGGACGACCTCTTTGCCAGCGGCCTCGTGCTGATCACTCCGTTGGAGATCCACGTGCAGGAAGACCGATCTTCTGGAAGAATCCGGGTCAACGTGATCAACTCAGAGGATGGACGATACGCCGCGAACGTACATGTCAAGGTGATAGGATCGGAGAACGAAAAATTTTCCTCCGGCGAAACCGATCTCAGAGGGATCTTTGTTGCCGATGGAATCAGCGGCACCCCTACTGTCATCGTCCGCGACAGGAGCAATCGCTACGCCTTTTACCGGGGTGAGACCAGGATCGGAGAGCCGGAGACCGAAATCCTCCAGGAGAGGATCCCTGAAACAGACTATAGGAGCAATACGCTTCGGAAGCAGCAGGAGCTCCAGGAACAAAATCGGATGAACCTGGACAGGCTGTATGAAGAGGAGCGGGATGGCGTGCAGGTTCAGGAAGCCTACTAGCTCGCGTCCTGTCGGATCGCAGGCATCCGATTCACTCCCAACATGAAACATATCGTTGGCTGCGACCTACGCGGCCCGCCCACAACCCAAACAATTTGACCCATTTTTATATGCACGCCAACTACTTGCTCCGCAAGCTGCTTGCAGAAGCAAGCTGCTTGCAGAGCAAGC
>CAZLRN010000187.1:0-8503 GCA_964561715.1 uncultured Spirochaetales bacterium | reverse complement strand
CTCTTTTCCCGGAAGGCGAGGAGTCCGCCTTAAAGGCAGCAATTGAGATGACGGACCTTCCTCCGGGTCCTCGTAGTTCTGAACGACTAAGATACGGCTCACATAGGCGGCCAGAAGCTCTTGAATTGCCCGGCCCAACGCTCCTTCGGCATCTTCGAGCAAGATCTGCGAACAGCGGAATAATGCGGCTTCAAATCTCAGCAGTGTGATTAGCTGTTCACTGATCTGATGTGGTTTCCGCGCCATTCGGACCCTCTCGCTCAACCAGCGCCTTCTTCAGAAGGCGGCAACTCGGCGCTGCTCAGGGCATTCTCCACCTTGTGCAGGAGTTCCGCAATGGAGAAGGGCTTGAAAATAGCGTCCACTGCGCCAAGCAGCCGGGCCGCCTTCAAGAACCTCTCCCCCACCGGATCGCCGGACATAACCAGAATGGGGACGGCCTTCTGGCGACGCGTAAGGTGTCGAAGGAGCTCGATGCCCTCCATCTCCGGCATGTTGATGTCAGTTATCACGAGGTCGACCGGTGCTGCGTCAAAGAGACTCAAAGCCGTTGCTCCGTCGCGGGCGACGATAACCGTGTAGCTCCTGGCTTCGAGTATGTCCTTGATGGTCATCAGGATCCTTTCGTCGTCGTCCACTATCAGAACCGATTTCGAAACCATAACAGACTCCTATGTGAGCGGTCATTCACTACAGCAGCGGGTTGGCGACGATCTTGCCCTTGTCCTTGTCGAGGTGAAAGCGCACGTTCTTCAATTGTCGAACCACGACGAACGAGACATGGCAGATTTCGACGTACACTCCCGGGTACACGCATCCACTCACCAGCACTTCCGCCTCCTCGTTGCGGTCAAGCTGAAAGACGAGAGATTGGGCAGCTTCGTTGAGCCTGTGTATGGCCTCTTTGATCCGTCGCTGGATATCGAGCAGCTGGTCCCGATTCTGTGCCGGCTTCTTGAGGTGGCTTTCAACCTGCTTCAGCTTGTAGGCCAGCTCCAGGTTCCTGTTGCGGATCCATTCCAGTCTTTGCTCGACCTCGTAGGCGGTTCCACAGTAGAGCTCAGTCCTCGGTCCCATGCGGGTTCCCAGTTGAACCGACCGAATGCCGTTCTGGGCGTTCACGCTTCCCCCCGCAATAACGCCCTTGAAACCTGTCTCCACTCGATCGCCCGAATACACTATGGAGTTTAGGATCCCAACATCGACGAAGACCGGTCCTTTGGCCTCCACGTAGCAGTTCTCGACGAACTTGGCCCTGAGCTGTCCACCAACCTTGACCTTTCCCGCCCTGCGCCCGATCAAGCCCCAGCCGACAGTGAGGTCTTCGGCGCAGCGCACCTCTGATGCGTCCATTGTCTTGGCGCAGTAGACGCTTCCCCCGGCGTGTACGCGGAAACCGGCTTTGATCTCTCCCCTGATATGCACATCGGCGGGAAAATCGATGTGCCCGGTTTGGTAGTCGATATCGCCCAATATATCAAGAACCTCATTGACCCAGAAGGAATCCCGCTTGTGAAGGAACCGGCCGTCACAATCGGCCACAACACGGTCGCCCTCCCACCGGGTGTTCTTTTCTGGGCTCAGGATAGGAATCCTCTCTCTCTTGTATGGCAGAGCTTTTCCGCGCCCGTGTAGCCCATCTCGCCCTTGCGCTCGGGAACGAGCCGGGCGAGCACTTCGCCCTTTTTTACGATCATGAATGGGCTTGTCTCGCGGAGGTCGATCCGTTTTTCTTCCGGCGGCTGTTTTTGTTCGGCCCTCAGCAGCTGCTGTTCGATCACGAGGTGTTCCGGCACTGCCATGGTAGGATTCTTGCCTCGGGCTATCGTGACATTTGAAAGATCGATACGGTCGGTGTTGCAACGGAACAGAGATTCCTTGATTGCATCCCAATCGACACCGTAAGAGACCTTCTTGACTTCGAGAAATCGGGAGACATCCCCGACATCAAGCGGGTTCCCGTCGCCAACAGGGGCAACGAAATCCGCCATGGCCTCCATCTCGTTGGTACTGACGGATATCTCTACATACCCATCCTGCGGGAAATCCTCTTCCTCGAAACCGAATCGCTTCAGGATGTCACGGCTGACCTTTTGTTCCACCTCTGAAGAGGGCGACGCAGCGACGAGCGCCTCTGCGACACCCATTTCTTCGAGCAGGGCTTCCGAAGACGCAAGCAGATCCTGTGTCGTATACTCCTTTGCCTTCTTCATAGAGCGGTTATCCGTTGACAAATTCCAATACTTTGCCGATCTCGAAGGGTTTCTTGACCAATCCCTTTGCGCCGGCATCGATGGCCTTTTGGGCCAGAGGGTCCGTAGGGTGGCCGGTGATGATGAGGATTTTCGCTTCGGGTCTGCTCTGCATCACGCTGGCCGTCACCGCGGCCCCGTCCTTGACCGGCATCCGAAGATCCATCAGGATCAGATCATATTCCCTGGAAAGGGCCGCCTGCTCGCCTTCTGTAGAGCTCGTGAAGCCCTCTACACGATAGCCCATGTCCTCCAGTATCGTGGCGACGGCATCCAGGATGAGGGGATCGTCGTCGATAATCAGAACCCGTTTCCCCACTGTTTTCCTCCTCGGTATTCCCCAGGCGTTGATGTGTCCGGCCGGCCCGCCGGCCTCCTCTCTCTACGGGAGAGGGTTGCTCCCGAGAGCGCCCTGCTCGTCATCACTGTAGCGCGTCCTGATGGAGAAGAACTCGTTCTTCACGGATGAAAAGGTATCCACGATCCGGGGATCGAAATGAGAGCCCCCACTTTCGATGACAATGGATGCCGACCGTTCGAGAGAAAGAGCCTTTTTGTAAGGCCGGTCCGAGCTCAAGGCGTCGAAGACGTCCGCCACCGCGGTGATCCGGCCAACAAGCGGAATCGCATCGCCCGCCAGACCTTCAGGGTAGCCGCCGCCGTCCCAGCGCTCGTGGTGAGTCAAAGCGATGGTTCGAGCTAGTCCCAGAAATCCGTCCGCTTCCACGGTCAGGATTTTGCCGCCGATGGCCGTGTGCTGTTTCATAACCAACCATTCCTCCGCATCGAGCTTTCCCGGCTTAAGGAGGATACGGTCGGGAATACCGATCTTGCCGACATCGTGCATGGGAGTGGCGTAGATCAGCATCTCCTGATCGTCCTCGGACATTCCGAGCTGCCTGCCTATGATCCGAGCGTACTCTCCGATGCGCTGAATGTGGGTACCGGTGTCCTCGTCCTTGTACTCCGCAGCCCTGGAAAGGCAGTAGATGGTATTCAGAGAGCTGCTTTTCAGACGCTTATTGGTTTCGGCCAGCTTTGTCAGGGTGTTACGCAATTCCTCTGTCCTCTTTTCCACGGTTTCCTCGAGCTGCTTCTGGTAGTTCAGCAGGTGGTCGTGGTAGGCCTTGACCTTGACCAGGGAGCGCACCCGGGCGATCAACTCGGCCATATGGGGCGGTTTGGTGAGAAAATCGTCGGCTCCGAGCTTAAGCGCCTCGACGCGGGATGTAATATCTTCCATACCGGTCACGATGACCACCGGGATGTGCTTGAGCGATGGATCGCCCTTGATGCAGCGGGTGGTCTCAAGCCCATCCATCCCCGGCATGTTGATATCCAGGAGCACGACGTCCACCGATTCGCGGGAGAGAAGTTCCAGGGTTTCCTCCCCGCTTTCCGCCTGCAGAACGCGGTAATCCTCTTTGCTGAGGATCTCGGCAAGGACCATACGGATGCGGGAATCATCGTCGGTCACGAGAATCGTTTCAGGGGAGCTTATCATCCGCTCTCCTTCGCCTCGGTTTCATTGCCGCGACTGATCAACTCGCCTATCGCGGGCAACAACCGCGCCATGGTGGGAGGCTTCCCCAAGGCGCAGTCGACGTGCGGCGGCAGCTCTTGCCCCATGTTCATGAAGCCGCCCCATCCGGAAAGCAGAATCACCGGCACAACCGGCGCGATCTCCTTGATCCGTCGGGCTACTTCCTGCCCGTCCATGTGAGGCATGCCCAGATCCGTGATCACCAGCTGAAAGCTCTGCCCACCTTCCAGCGCAAGCTCGAAGGCTTCGACAGCCGCCGCGCCGTCCTCGAAGCTCTCCACCGTGTGCCCGTGCTGGCGAAGCATCTCCTCGAGGACCTCTCTCACCGAAGGGTTGTCGTCCACGCAGAGGATCCGCAGCGGCGGCAGCTCCACCGGGGGTCCCTTCTTGCCCGCTGCTTTTTTGGGTGTCTCGTGAGGGAAGGGAAACAGGAGTCGCACTGTTGTACCATTG
This sequence comes from uncultured Spirochaetales bacterium, assembly GCA_964561715.1. Lineage (GTDB taxonomy): Bacteria > Spirochaetota > Spirochaetia > SZUA-6 > CAZLRN01 > CAZLRN01. Next base: position 4,255 of record CAZLRN010000187.1, on the reverse strand, counting down.
CCCGGATTGCTATCGATCTCAATTTCACCTCGGTGTCTCTGTACGATCCCGTACACCGCCGGCAGACCCAGGCCGCTGCCCTTCGGTCCTTTCGTCGTGTAGAAGGGCTCCAGGCAACGCTGGAGCTGCTCTTCGTTCATGCCCACGCCTGTATCCGACACCTCCAGCGACAGGCGTCGTTCCTCTTTTCCCTTCCCGTGTCTGCCTGCCCGGATGGTGATCGTTCCGCCATCGGGCATAGCGTCTACGGCATTGAGCACAAGGTTGACCAATGCCTCTCGGATCTCGGTCCGGTTGCCCAGAATCGAAGCAATCCTCGGAGCGACCTGCGTTTTCAAAGCTATTTCGATTCCGTATCTGTTCGGCACGTTTTTCCAGCGCGGACGGGTCAGTTCAACCACCGTTTCGACAACCGCCCTCAAATCCACCGCTTCGACCTGATCGACCTCTTCACGCTTGTAGAAGGCGCGAAGGCGATGGGTGATCGCCTCGATGTCTCCGACGGCACTCATGATGGTGGCCAGATAGCGCCTGGCCGGCTCACTGCTGCCAAGATCACTGGCCATTAATGCTTCCGCGTAGAGGGTAATCGGTGCCAGGGTATTGTTGATGTCATGGGCGATCCCGCTTGCCATCTGGCCCATGGCGTTCATGCGCTCCTGCTCCATCATCACCTGCTGAGTCTTCTTCAGTTGTTCATAGGATTGCTCGAGGTTCTCGTACAGCCTGCGGTTCTGAACGGCAACGGACATGTACTCGGCCATTCCCTTCAGGAAGCGGCATTCCACCTCAGAATGGGTCAGCCTGTCGTGGAAGAGCATGAACAGCAGGCCGGTCCGGCTCTTTTCGTACTCGAGGTCCACCATGGTAAGGGTCTCCAGGCGCTGCTCCCGCAACCGCTGGAGAAGCCGCGCCGTGGAGGCGCTAACGACGGAATCGTCGATGTCGCTCAGGTGCAACGTTCTAGGAAGGTCCGTTGAGTCCGCTGTGGGAGGAAAAACCTCAGCTAGCGGCAGGGGGAATCCGACCTTGATACCAAGTCTCCGGGCCAGGGAACGTCCCTGCGCGCTCAGAGCTGAAGTGAGACAGGCTCCGCTGTTCTCCGCGAATAGGCAGATGCCTCCCACGGCGAGGCTGTAACTGCCCTCGAGATGCCCAAGCACGACCTGAAAGATGCTGTCCAGGCTGTTCCGACGAGCGATCTCCCCGGCTACCGAATTCAGGGCTTGAAGCCAACGGGCTTGCTGCACCAGGTGTGCCCGCGCTTGACGCAGGCTCTCCACGTTTTCGCGAAGTTCTTCCTCCGCTCGCTTGCGCTCGCTTATATCGCGAAAAATGCCCAACAGATGAAGGCGACCGTCCAGTTCCAATGGTGTCGAGTTCACATCCGCTGGAAATACGCTGCCGTCCTTTCGCTTCACAGGGATGTCCGAAGCCAGGGTGATCTCACCACTGGCCTGCTTTTCGAACTGAGCCGAAACGCGAGGAAGGTCTTCAGCGAGATGGATATCAGAAACAGACAGCGTTTTTATCTCTTCGTTGGAGTAACCGAGCATTCGGCATATCGCGCGGTTTGCCAAGACAAAGTGACCCGTTTCCGTATCCGCCAGCAGCATGCCATCGGCCGCCGCTTCGAAGATGGCGTCCAACGTCCGTTCCGATCGATCTCTCTGCGCGTCGACATTGATGGTATTCAAAGCGAAACCCAAGTCTCCGGCGATCTCCTCGAAAAGGGAAAACTCCTCCTCGTCGACCGCGAGATCTCCGGGCAGGGACACACCCAGGAAGCCGAACAACCTCCCCCCGTAAGCGATACTCGTTGTAAGGGCGGGGGTTCCTTTGTAGATTACCGCGAGAGGGCAATCGTCGCAGGTCCTTCGCATGCTTTCGATGAACTGCACGGCGCCGCCGCTCCTCGACCTTCGGCAGCACGGAGGCAGCTTTCCGGCCCGAAACCGTGCGAAGAAGCTGTTGAAGGCTTCCTCGGGTATGAGGCTCCGGCCACTAAACGGCTCGCCGCTCGGGGTGTCGGATACGACGATCCAGGCTCCGTTGAAGCCGCGGCTCTCCACGATGGTGTCGCAGGCCCGCTGGACCAACCGCCTGGGCTCCTTTTCCCGCACGATGAGCTGATTCACGCTGCGGATGGCTCTCAGCACCCTGTTTAGATGGTCCCTCTGCTCTCCCGCGCGCCTGCGCTCGGCCCGAACCTGGGCTTGCCCCATCTCTCTCCGGACCGCCTCCCCCAGGCGGTCCAGGCGATCCTTCATCAGGTAGTCGTGGGCCCCCTGAACCATCATTTTTACGGCCAGGGCTTCCCCAACGGTTCCAGACACCACAATGAACGGGATGTCGATCTGCCGCTTCTGAAAGAGCTCCAAGGCCGCCGGCGCGGAGAAGCGCGGCATTTGGTAGTCGCAGATGACGAGATCCCAGCTTCCCGCTTCCAGCGCCTCACTCATCGACTCCGGAGTGAACACCCGGCGGTGCTCGGGTTGGAATCCCGAGCGCCGAAGCTGCTGCAGCACGAGCTGGCAGTCATCCTCCGAGTCGTCGACTATCAAGATTCGAAGCGGCTCGACGGGCCGCTCTTCCGGACCGCCGTCTTTCCGCTCAGAGCTGTCCCTATCGTAGCCCATTTTTCGTCTCCCATCCTTTAAAGCTCAACCCGAGGGGCTCTCGTTCAGGATCAGCCAGTACAGTCCGAGCTGCCGGACCGCCTCGCTGAACTCCTCGAAGTCCACCGGTTTGCGCACGTAGCTGTTGGCACCGAGATCATAGCTGTCTAGAATGTCTTTCTCTTCGCTGGAGGAGGTTAGGACAACCACGGGCAGCCTCTTGAGCCCCTCGTCCTCCCGAACCCGGCGCAGGACCTCCAACCCTTCGATCTTAGGAAGGTGCAGATCGAGGAGCATCACCGCTGGTATCTGACGGCGATCGCGCCCGGAGTATCGGCCTGTTGCCGAAAGATACTCCAGCGCTTCCGCACCGTCATGGACCACCACGATCTCGTTGGCGATGTTATTTTTCCTCAAGCCCCTAAGAGTCAGCTTCTCATCATCCGGATTGTCCTCCACCAGCAGGATGACTCTATTCTTGGCCACGCTCCTCGCCTCCTTGCTCGCTCTCTACAGCCATTCGCTCGCTTTCCGCCGGAAGGCAGAAGTAGAAACTGGCTCCCTTCTCCGGCTCCCCACGAGCCCAGACATAGCCGCCGTGCCGGCTGATAATGCGCTGAACGGTGGCCAGGCCGATCCCCGTGCCGGAGAACTCATCGGGGCTGTGCAGCCGCTGAAAGGGACCGAAGAGCTTGTCGGCGAAGGCCATGTCGAATCCGGCCCCATCGTCGCGAACGAAGTAGACCCCGTCGCCCGCCTCCAGCCTAGGATGCGGCAGACCGCAGGATGCATTGGAAGCCTGCCCCAGCTCGATACACGCACGGGCGTGGTGGGAGGTGTACTTCCAGGCATTGCCCAGGAGGTTCTCCAGTGCGATTTCCAGGAGGGCGGGGTCTGCGTGCACGCTCAGCTCCGTCGCAATGGAGAACTCCACCGCACGATCGGGTTCGGCGCTCCGTAATCTTTCGGCAACCTTTTTGGCCATACTGCTCAGATCCACGAATTCCTTCTTCATCTGCACCTTGGTAATACGGGACAGCCGCAGTAAATCCTCGATGAGGTCCTGCATACGCTGTGCTGCCGCGGCAATCCGGCCAACGCATTCCTTACCTTCCTGGTTCAGTCCCTCTGCGTGGTCCTCCAGGAGGATTCGGCCGAAACCGAGGACAGAGCGAAGCGGAGCGCGCAGATCGTGGGATACGGAGTGGGTGAAGGCCTCCAGCTCCCGGTTCAGCTCTCTGAGCTGTTGCTGTGTTCGGACCAGAGCCTCCTGCCGCTGCATCGCCGCAGCGAACATGGACAGCAGCAGGTTTAGTGTTCGGGAGGGGTTCGTGTTGATAACATGCCTTTCGCCCTCGAGGAACAACTCGATCTGCTCGTTCTCCTCTTTGAGTTTACGAGAAGCTGCATTTTCGGCGACGCTTTGGATCCGACTCAGGAGGTACATCTCCTCATAGGGCTTACAGACAAAGCTGTCGGCTCCACACTCTAGACCTTTGAGTACATCTTCCGGCTCGGACAGGGAAGTTAAAATCAGAACCGGAATCTCCTTCAAGGAGGGATCTGCCTTAATACTACGGCACAGCTCATAGCCGTCCATTTCCGGCATAACGATGTCGGTTAGAACCATGTCCGGC
>CAZLRN010000186.1:0-8504 GCA_964561715.1 uncultured Spirochaetales bacterium | reverse complement strand
GCCGGAATTGCTACAAGCTTGCTCTGCAAGCAGCTTGCTTCCGCAAGCAGCTTGCGGAGCAAGTAGTTGGCATGCATGTATAAAATGGACCAAATTGTTTGGATTGCGGGCGGGCCGCGTAGGCCTCAGCCGGCCACGTCGCAGCCAACGATATGGATCATTTCCGCCGATAGGGTTATTTTATAGGAGGAAATTAGCGACTGTGAAAAAGCTTTCAGAGCTTTCGCTCATATTCATTTTGGTATTCAGCTCGGTTTTGTGGCTCTCCGCCGATCCCGGCAGAGGCAGAGAGCAGCTCTCCCTCAGCTTTGTGGGAGATATCATGGCCCACAACGTGAATTACAATATGAGGGACTACTCACTGATCTACAGGGGCGTCAAAAGCCTGCTCAGGAGCGACGACCTGACCTTCAGCAATCTCGAGTTTCCCATAGATACGACGCTTCCCCAGTCCACCTACCCTCAATTCAACAATCATCCAAGCTACGTTCGCGCAGCCATAGAGAGCGGAATAGAGGTGTTTTCGCTGGCGAACAATCACACCAACGATCAGGGCGTGGCTTCCATTTTCCGAACCCTGGACGAGACGGAAAAGCTGAGACGGGAGTTCGGAGGCGAGATTTTCTTCTCCGGAGCGCGAAAATCAACGGAGGTGCCTTTCACACCCGAGGTCATCCGCATCAAAGGCTGGAAAATCGGATACCTCGCTGTCACCCAGTTTCAGAACCTCCCCCTGCCAAAGCCCTATGTTCTCGAGGTCAACTATCTCAAGAGCGAAGAATCGGAAAACTTCTTGAAATGGCTCTCCCAGGTCACACCCCACTTCGATCTATTCATCCTCTCCTACCATGGGGGAGACGAATACGCTCGAAAACCCAATCCCAAAAAGGTGGAATTCTTTCATCGCATGATCGAAGCCGGGGTTCACATTGTTCACGGCCACCACCCCCATGTGCTCCAGCCCGTCGAGACGGTTCAGATTAACGGGCTCAATCGGGTCATTCTCTACTCCACCGGAAACTTCATATCCGGACAGGGCACGCGAATCGACCCCTTCGAACCCGAGAATATCTGGTGTTACACGGGGGATTCGGCCATATTCAACCTCAGGATCAATAAAACGGATCGGGGTGCCACCGTGGTAAAGGTCGCTCCTATTCTCACGACAAATCTGAAGACCCCGGCCAAAAACTTCATTATTGAACCTCTGGAGAAGCTGGCCGCCACCCTTGTCAATGAGCCCTGGGCCACATACTACAAGCAGCGGCACGGGATCATGACAGCCTTCCTGCGGGACAACACCTATTTCACCCGAAAGATATCGAGGGAGCCTCGATAGGGGAGAAGAACGATAATCAGATCTTTTCCTTGATCATCTGATAGCCGTAATGGGTCATGAGGTTGTCGAGCAAGACAATCGCCGTATAGTTCTCTGCTACGGGCCAGATCCTGCCGACAATTGTCGGATCTCGTCTGGTGATGGCCGCAAGCTCTCTGTTCTCCAGGGTATACTTATCGATCGTTGTCTGGGGTTTATCGATCGTGGGGGTTGGTTTGACCGCCAGTCTCGCCACAATCGGCTGACCCGTAGAAAGCCCGCCCGTTGTACCGCCTGCATGATTTGATTCGAAAACGACCTTGCCGTCTTCGCTGGCGATCTGATCGTTGCATTCGGATCCGGTCATATCTTTGACGGCAAATCCTGCACCAATCTCGACGCCCTTTACAGCCCCGATTCCGAGCATTTTCCCCAGCTGCGCATCGAGCTTCTCGAAAACAGGCTCCCCGAGCCCTGTCGGAAGGCCGGTGGCGACCACCTCAACAATCCCGCCGCTGGAATCCCCCTGCGCGCTGATTCTATTCGAGGCGTCTACCATCGCAACGGCTGCGTCGAGATCCGGACAGTTGACGATATGGTGAACCCCGTATCTGTCAGCGATTTCTGCAGCGCTCATTTTCGGCGCCTTCGCGCGGATCTCATCGATCTCCTTCTCGATTTCCGCAAGAATGCTCATCTTCTCCAGAAAACGCATATCCGAGTTGATACGACCTTTGACATAAACCTCCTGATAAAAGGGATCGAGGTCGCGACGCATTTCCTTATAACTCTCAGTGGAATCGAAGGCCTCCTTATGGCCTATATCAGGGCATCTGATCCCTGCAAGCTCGCGGATGTAGGAGAAAACCTTGATTCCGCACCGCTCGAGCACTCTTTTTGCCACGTAGCCGGCCGCAACCAATGTAGCCGTGTATCTTCCGCTGAAAAACCCGGCTCCAATGGCGTCGTCAGCAGGGCCGTATTTTCGAAAAGAGGCGTACGAAGCGTGACCCGGTCGAGGCGTGCGGTTGGTCTCCTGGTACTGTTTGATGTGAATAAAATGCCTGTCCAGGTTCGGTATGAGAATCGACAGAGGCGTCCCGTTGGTGTGATTTTTGTTGCCGGCGTTCTCGATAGTGTCGGCGGCGTTGACCCCGGAGTAGATCACAGGCAGATCAGGCTCTTTTCTCGGGCTCGACAATTCGTCTGCACCAGGCTTCCTCAACAGAAGATCCCCGTAGAGCTCCTGCTCTGTCAGCAGCATTCCAGGCGGAATTCCCTGCACGACCACTGTCAGGCCCTCCTGATAGGATCCTCCTGCAACGGTCACTTGAAACATCCGTCCGATATGACATCCAATCATCACTCTTCTCCCGATTTACGAGCCCCAATTTAGAGAATTCCATTGGCTCAGTGAAGATACTACTATCAGAGATCCCTTAAAATGGAAAGCTCCTGTGCGGACTCTCAGAAACTGGCCTTTTGCTTTACTTATTGTTAACGTTCATATATATATTCTAAAGATTCCGTTAAATCTGAAGAACAGTCTGGAGGCAGATCTTGATTGAGGTAAAAAATCTGACCAAATACTACGGCCAGCATATCGGCGTGGAAAACCTTGATTTTACCGTAAATAAAGGCGAAATTCTCGGCTTTCTGGGCCCCAATGGCGCCGGCAAAACCACGACGATGAACATCATCACGGGATACATCTCCGCCACGGCGGGAGCCGTAACCGTAGACGGCCACGACATCCTGGAAGAACCCGAAGAAGTCAAAAAGAGGCTCGGATACCTGCCGGAAGCCCCTCCCCTCTACCTCGATATGACGGTGCGAGAGTACCTGGATTTTGTAGGAGATATCAAAAAGGTCGATAAAAAGACAAAAAAGGAAAGCGTCGAAAGAATCGTAGAGGTGGTGAGAATCGAGGAGGTTTTCAAGAGGCTCATCAAAAACCTCTCCAAGGGTTATAGACAGAGGGTGGGCCTGGCGCAAGCCCTTATCGGCAATCCTCCCGTCCTGATCCTCGACGAGCCGACGATCGGGCTCGATCCCAAGCAGATCATCGAAATCAGAAACCTTATCAAGGATCTGGGGCGGGAGCACACGATTATCCTGAGCTCTCACGTTCTGCCCGAAGTCACGGCGGTCTGCGAAAGGGTCATCATCATACACAGAGGCAGAATCGTTGCCAGTGACACAATCGAAAATTTATCCCGCGGTCTCAGGGGTTCTCACCGGTTGAGCGTACGCGTAGCAGGCCCTGAGAAGCAGAGCCTCGATCTCCTAAAGGCTCTCCCTGAGGTGGCCAAGGTCGACTCCTTGGGAAGCCGCGAAGCAGACACCTTCGATTTTTACATCGAAGCCGAAGAAAATTCTGATGTCCGAAGGCCCGTCTTCCAAGCTATGAGCAAGGCCGGATACCCCCTTTTGATGATGAGAAGTATGGATATGACGCTGGAGGATATTTTCATCAAGGTCACCACGGATGAAAATTTAAAGGGCGAGGAGGTTACCTGACATGCTAGCTGTATTTGTTCGAGAATTGCGGGCCTACTTTCAGGGAATTATAGGCTTCGTCTTTATGGGCGTCTTTCTTCTGATAAGCGGGCTGTTTTTCACATTCATGAACCTTATCGCCTCCAGTCCGGAGTACAACGGCGTGCTGGGAAGCATCACCTTCATTTTTCTCATTGTCGTCCCTGTGCTCACGATGCGGCTTTTTTCGGAGGAGACGCGTCAGAAGACCGATCAGCTCCTGCTGACAAGTCCGACGAGTCTCACAGGTATAGTCCTGGGCAAATACCTGGCCGCTCAGGCCGTGTTTGTACTGACCCTGGTGATCACCTTCATCTATCCGATCCTGCTCAGCACCGTCACCCTGGGAAGGCTGGCCATGGCCCACATCATCGGAGCTTATATAGGCTTCTTCCTACTCGGCTCGTCATTCATCGCTGTCGGCCTCTTCGTCTCCTCACTCACAGACAATCAGGTAATAGCCTTTGTCGTAACGGCCGGAGCCCTGCTGCTGATGTGCATTATCGATTTTATTCAACAGGCTGTGCCGAGCGATCCGATCTCGGGTCTCATCTTCGCTGCGATCCTGGCGGCTTTGGTCACGCTTTTTGTCTATCTCGCGATACGTAACATCATCGTGACCGTATTGGTGGCTCTGGCAGGGGCAGCGCTCATCGTCGCGCTGTTTCTCAGCAACGCCAAGGCCTACGAAGGGCTCATTGTAAAAGTCCTCCAGTGGTTTTCACTGCTCAGGAGATACGGTGAGTTCAACAGAGGAGTGCTCTCGCTGAGTCCTATTGTTTATTACGTCAGCTTCTGCGCGACCTTCATCTTCCTGACGGTGAGGGTCATTGAAAAACGAAGGTGGAAATAGGGGAACGGAATATGAAGATACTGGAATCATTCAAGGATAAGAAATTCAAATACGGCGGATACGCCACTCTGGTCGTTGCTATTGTTCTGGCTATTCTCGTGGGTGTCAATCTCCTGGTAGACCTTGTGCCCCTGAAAGTCGATCTGACAAAGGAACGGCTCTACTCGCTTTCCGAACAGACATTTAAAATCCTGGACGATCTGAAGCAGGACGTCGAAATCTTCGTGCTCTCTCAGATCGGAAGAGAAAACCCGATGGTCAACGAGATTCTGAAAAAATATGAGCAGCGGACCGACAGGATCAAGCTCACCCTGGTGGATCCCTACCGAAATCCGGCCTTCGCTAAACAATACGAGGAGAAAGACGGCCAAACCCCCGGTGAAAACAGCTTGATCGTGAAATCGGGGAAGAAGTTCAAGACCATCAGCCCCTGGGACATGTACAACTACCGCCAGACCGATCCGAACAATCCCTTCGCCCAGGAAGCCTCCTCTTCCAAGATCGAACAGGTGCTCACCGGCGCTCTCCTGTATGTGACCTCGGAGAAAAATCCAACTCTCTATGTGCTCCAGGGACATAAGGAGAACAATCTCCCATACGATATGAGGGCCCAGCTGGAAAACGAAAACTACAAGATCATGGACCTCAATCTCCTCGTGCTGGAAAAGGTACCCGACGATGCCGACACCCTTCTCGTCATCTCACCAAAAGTGGACATCAACGAAAGCGAAGAGGGAAAGATGCGAGAGTTTCTCTTCGAGCGGGGCGGAAGCGCCTTTTTTATGATGGACTTAAGACCCAACGAATTTCCCAATTTCAGCAGGCTGCTCGCCAGCTACGGAGTCAAAATCAATCCCGTGCTCGTTATCGAGCGAGCCGATAATCGGTTTATTCCTCAGGCTCCCTTCGCCCTGGTACCTGAGATGCCCCATCACAGCATAACCAGTGCGCTAAACTCCAATGATCTGCTTGTTCTCTTCCCCGTGAGCCAGGCCGTCGAGGAACTGGAAATAAAAAAGAGGAGTATCAAGATCGAGCCGCTTCTCATCTCTTCCGAAAAATCCTTTGGCAAGGTTGATATTACCAGCGATAACAGAGATCAGACCTTAGGCGATCCGGACGGGCCCTTCAACCTCGCTGTCGCTATCATGGACGAAGGCGAGAGAGAGGGCCAGGGAAGCAAAGCCATTGTAACGGCAAGCTCCTTTTTCCTCTACCCCCAAGAGGTGCTTCCCGTGCGTCTCACACAACCCGGGAACTACGATTTTCTATTCAACTGCCTCAACTGGCTGCAGGGCAAGGAAGAGCTCATTTCGATCAGCGCCAAAAATCTCATTCAATTCAGCCTCCGCATCAACCAAATGCAGTTTTTTATATACGCCGGTATTACCGTAATCCTGATTCCGCTGCTGATTCTGGGATTTGGACTCGTTATCTGGCTCAGGAGACGTCACCTATGAGCGCTTCGATCCGGCAGAAAATCACCAAAAATAGAAGGCTTCTCATGCTTATTGCCCTCGTTGTCGTCCTTGGCGGGGTCATGGGCGGATTCCTGATACTCAAAAACAGACCAGCTGAGCCGGTTCTCGAAGAGGGCGAAAGGATCCCGATCTCCAAGTTCGATGAAAACCTGCTCCAGTCGATGACCGTGAAGACCGACGATCATCGCCTCCATCTCTACAAAGAGGACAAAGAGTGGAAGGCCGAATACGAAATTCCGGTTGTGCTCGATGACATGGCGGTGCAGGATCTGATCTCAAGTTTCTCCTCACTCTACTCCGAGGCCCTTGTGGCGGAAAAACCGAAGGATTTAGCCCCATACGGACTCGATCGTCCTCAGGCAACAGCAACGGCGACCTTGAGCGACGGGAGCGAAAGGGTGATCTACCTGGGAGACCGAACTGCGGTCAAGACGACCTACTTCCTTAAAACCAAGGACGATCCCCGAGTCTTTGCCGTCTGGATGAATCACGCAGACCACTTCCGATACAGCCTAAGCGACGTCAGGAACAAGAAACTGCCCGAGATCAACATAGACGAGCTCACCTACCTCAGGATAGCGAAAGAGGGTAAGACGGTATTAGAGGTGATGGACAACGAGGACCTTCCGGGATTGAAAGACAGGGTAGAGTTTATCGCATCCAGGCTTTACATCACCAAACCGTTTCGAGAACCCCGAGGCACAGCCTCTGATCGCTGGACAGATGGATTCATCAGAAAGTTTCGTCCCCCCAAAATCAAGAAATTTATCGACGATCGCCCGACGGATCTGACCCGCTATGGTTTGAATCCACCGCGGGCCGAACTGATCATGAAAGATAAGGAAAACATCCTGGATCTCCTTCTGGGTGAAAAACTGGATGATGATTTGGTCTACTATCAATTGAAAGGGGAACCTGCGGTTCACGCGATAGACGCCGAGATCCTGGATTTCATCGACGCTAATCCCTTCGATTTGGTCGACAAGTTTGCCTTTATCGTCAATATCGATGATGTCAACTGGGTTAGAGCAACCGGCCGGGGGAAAAGCTATACCCTTTCGATCAAGCGCGAGAAAATCGCAAAGCAGGAGGGGGAAAAAAGCGATAGCAACGAGGAAGAGGTCAAGGAAACCTATTTTCTCGACGGCAAGGAGCAGGAAGAAAAGCCTTTCAAAAAGGCGTACCAGAGTCTCATTGGCCTTCTCGTCGACGCACCCTACAGCCCTCCTCTGGCGGAGAATCCGGAAATTCGAATCACCTACAACCTCAACAAGGGCAACAGGAGAGAGCACAACATCACCTTTGTACCCTACAACGTCGATTTCTATGCGGTATTCAAAAATGGATTGAGTGAGTTTCTCATAAACCGGACCCAACTCGATAACGCGTTCTCTGACCTGGATGCCCTCGAAAAAGGAGAGCTGGAAGGCAATTGAGAGTCGTTCTCTACGGAATGAAGCACTGCGGCAAGACCACGCTGGGCATGGCTCTGTCTCAAAAGTGGGACTGCTCGTTTTTCGATGTAGACAAGCTGATCGAAAATGCATTCAGAGCGGAAGAGTGCCGGGGAATGACGGTCCGAGAGATACTGGCTCATTACGGAGAGAATGGATTCAGAAAACGAGAAGAGAGAACGCTCGTTGATCTGTTCGAGAGAATCAAAAGAGCCGATAGTGAGAAATTGCGAAAAGGCGAGGCGATAAGCGACTACGTCATCGCTCTAGGCGGAAGTATACCTCTCAACCCGCGGCTTCAACCTCTCCTTAAAAAAATGGGACTAAATATCTTTTTGGAGCTCGATGCAGAGGAGGCGTGGCGGCGAGTCGCCCGATCAGGATTGCCCTCATTTTTGAAGAGCAGCAATCCGAGAATGGAGTTCCTCGATTTGTATCTCGAACGCGAACCTCACTACAGAAGGCAGGCTGACCTGGTCGTTTCCCTCCAGGGTCTCTCAAAGAAGCAAAGCCTGGATAAACTACTCGAAGTCTTGATGGAAAAAGACTATGCCGGGAAGTAGCTTCGGACAGCTGTTTCGGGTCACAACCTTCGGCGAATCCCATGGGCAAGCCGTTGGGGTGGTCATCGATGGCGTCACCCCGGGGGTCGAGCTTACGGAAGTAGAGATCCAGAAAGCCCTGGACAGGAGAAAACCGGGGCAATCCGACGTGACCTCACCTCGAAAGGAACCCGATAAGATCCACATCCTCTCCGGAACCTTCGAAGGCATGACAACCGGAACATCCCTCTTTATGGTCCTCTACAACCGAGACGTCAAATCCAGCGACTACGAAGCCATAAAGAACCTCTATCGTCC
>CAZLRN010000185.1:0-8514 GCA_964561715.1 uncultured Spirochaetales bacterium | reverse complement strand
GTTACATACTACTACAACTTAAAACTGCAGTTTGCCCAACCAAAGTTGGGTTTTGGGGTAGGTTTTACGCCAAAACTGAGATGCGGGACACCAAGAGAGAAGCGGTCTATCTGAAAGCAAGCCAAATAAAGATACTGCTGGCCAAAACAGAAACTAAGGCAAAGGGCAGTCCCATCTTCATGAATTCCCAAAAAGACACGGCGTGACCCTGTCTTTTGAGCAATCCTGTAGCTACGATATTTGCGGAAGCCCCGACAGGAGTAATGTTTCCACCGACGCTGGCGCCGATTAGAAGGCCGAAGTACAGCAGCTCTGGATTGATCGCCATTTGATCCGAGAGCATCCGCACGACCGGCAGCATGGTAACCAGAAACGGTATATTATCTACGATCGCGCTCAGCAGAACGGACAGCCAAACAACGAGCATGAAGAGCAGGAAGGAGCTCTGATTCGAAATTCGCGCCAGAATCCCCGCGGCATCTTCCATCAGGCCCGAACGGGAGAGCCCCCCGACCAAAACAAAAATTCCGATCAGAAAAGCGCCGGTCTGCCAGTCCAAACGCTTGAGGAACGCGCCAAAGTTGCGGCCCCTCGTTTGCAGGACATGCCAGCACAGGGAGAGCAAGCCGAAAAAGCAGCAGAGCATCCCCGTCATGAGATCAATCTCGTGAGCCAAAAGGGAGCTACAGACCAGAGATCCAATTAACAGAAGGACCAGCAGGGTGGGTACCAAAGAGAGAACGGGCTCTCGCCTGAGTACAGGCATCGGTTTGTCCTGCCGCCTGAAAAAGAGATAGAGAACAGCAAGCGAGAAAAGCGCGCCGATCTGCACTGCAAAAAAGATGCTCGGCGTGCCTTTGAGAAAAAAGAAATCATTGAAACTCATCTGCGTAAAGGAGGCCAGCAGCATGCTCGGAGGATCTCCGATGAGCGTTGCAGCGCCCTGCAGGTTTGAGCTAACGGCAATTCCCGTGAACAGTGGAGCGGGATTGATCTCGCATTTCTGTGCTATAGAGAAAGCGATAGGCGCCATCAGGAGCACGACGGCAACGTTTTCCAGAGCAACGGAGAGGACTCCAGACAGTGCACAGAGCAAGACCATGCCCAGAGCAACCCGGTTTGTTCGAGAGGCTAACCTGACGGCGATGAAGTCCGGCATCCTCGAGTAAAGAAAAGCCTCGCTCACAAAGAGCATGCCGAAGTAGAGCAGCACCACGTTCCAGTCAATGGCGGCGAGGGCTTCGCCAGGCGAGAGAATGCCTAGAGCAAGGTAGACTGCAGAGGCGGCCCAGACGAAGAGCATTTTCCGGGAGTAAAAAGCCACGACGAGAATGTAGGTGACGAAGAATATTATGACAGTGATAAGTTTGAAGGCAATCATGCAACAGGACGGCTACAGCCTCGGCTGCATCTCAGAAAAGAATGGTGTTTGCCTCTTCTCGACACAAGCTGCTGCGTAGAGATACATTGCAGCCGACCAGCTCTGCCAATCCTCTCCCCTGGGAGATCCATCCTGAGCACGAAGCCACTCGTTGAATCCGAATCCACCCCGATCCTCTCTCGCCTTACCCACAAGGTCTGTCAGGGCTAAAAGTTTCTTATGTGCCAGACGAAACTGGCCGGCAGCAACCAAGGCCGCAATGTAAAATCCGCAAACGAACGGCCAAACTCCGCCGTTGTGGTACTCTCCGGGATTGTTGTACTGCCTGTATCTAGGCCGCCAATCCGGATCGTCGGGCCTTACATAAGGAAAAAGAGCGGGGGGAAGGTCGACGCCGAGGTCACCGTTTCGCCGCATCTCGTCGCATTCCGCCTCCACCCATGATACGATCTCTCTGCTCCGATGAGCCGAAGCCAACCCCGAGAGCACAGCGAGGCTGTTGCCCAGAAGATCGAAACGTTCGTTGTTGTAAACCTTGTAAGACCAGAGAGCGTAGTAAGGTTTGTACCTCAAACGTAATCCTTCATGCACGTGACGCTGCTGCGCCCCGCCTCTGATCGTGAGTCGACTCATCATTTCCCGCAGGATTTCGGCTTTAGCTTCGTCCTCGAACAATTTGAGGTAGCTGTAGACCACTGTGTTTACATACAGCCCATAGCCGAGAACCCACTGCTCGTCCCGCCAGTCACTCGTGGGAAGCTGAGCGACAATAACCCGGTCATCCGGGCTCCGGTAATCCATCCAGATCATGGCCTTTTTCACGGCCGCTTCCAAAAAATCGGACTCACCGGAAAATTTTCGGAACAGAGCGACCGCGAGGAGAAATAGCGGGGTGGTATCGCTGGCTCCCCGGTCTTCGGGGTCATGCACCAGAGAGGGAATATGCCCGCGACTGCTCTGATTTTTGGCCAGAGTCTCCAACACCTTCTGCAGGGAACTCAGCAATTCTAGCCTCCCTGATACCAGCATGCCGAGCGACGAGATCAGTAGGTCCCGGGTGTACGGCTCCGGGTATCCCCAACCTGCAGATCGCGGAAGCCCGTGGAAGGGTCCCTTCCGGTTGTGCAGGAGGACTTCGAGGGCATTCCGCTTCGCTTCTTCGATCAATGTTCCGTCGTCCATTAAGAAAACATCCTCCTCAAGAGATTTCCAGACGATTTGCGATGATCCTGAGAAAGCGCCGCGTTACGACGCGGTAGTCATACTCCTCGACCACTCGCTTGCGGCCGGCATGGCCCATATTCTGTCGTAAGGATGCATCCTTCATCAGATTCAGCAGATACTCAGCAATATCCTTTACGCTGGGCCTATAGTCGACCGTCCGGGGTGTCGGAAAGACGATTCTGCGGGGAGCCTCCTCCGAATCTTCATCCTCCACAACTGTCTCTTTGAGCACGATCTCCTGAGCCACGCCGGCGAGAAAAGCCGTCTCACCATGAACCAGCGTATCCAGCATCGCCATTGCCCTGATCCCGATTACAGGCTTACCACAGGCATTGGCCTCGACCTGGGGCATACCGAAACCCTCCAGGTGCGACGGGGCTGCATAGATGTCACACGCGGCAATCAGGTAAGGCATGAAGTTACGGGAGACCACATTGGTCGTATAGATTACCTTATTCTCGATGCCTAAGCGGGTGGCAAGCTTCAGGTCCAGTAGGTTTTGCTTGAGGGTCCGCGGTTGGGGCCATACCTTGCAGACGTATTTCCAGGCCGGGGCATCTTGATCGATGATCGCCAGCGCCTCCATGACCTCCCGGGCTCCCTTGGAGGCAGCGTCGCCTCCCACAGTGAGAATCATGAGCTCGCCCGGTTTCACTCCCAAGGCCTCTCTCACCGCCGCGACCTTGGGGTCGTCTGCTTTTCTCGGCTCGAAGGAATCCGTATCACAGCCCACCGGAAGCACCTCAAACCTCTGCTCGTTGAGGCCATCCCGGACATATACGTTTTTGACCCAATTGGAAGTTACGAGAATCAACGGCAGAGCGTTAAGAGTCTCATGAAAATCAGCAACAAAACCATCGGC
Organism: uncultured Spirochaetales bacterium; assembly: GCA_964561715.1. Lineage (GTDB taxonomy): Bacteria > Spirochaetota > Spirochaetia > SZUA-6 > CAZLRN01 > CAZLRN01. The sequence goes on along the minus strand of CAZLRN010000185.1, from coordinate 5,047 downwards.
TACAAGCCAGGGTACGGGCTGCACTCCGCTGCGTTGAGGATGGAAAACCAGATCCGGAGTGTGGCCCCAGTAGCCTACCCCAACGGCAACATCCGGTCTGAACCAGCGGTAGTACCACTCCTTCTCCTGGGCGGACTCGTAGTTGACCGCCTGGCAATCCACTCCGAGCTCTCTCAAACCCCTGAAAAGAAGATCCCCCTGCGTGGCGAGCCCTCCCGGCGAGGGGGGATAGCTGTACATCATCAGGACTTTCATGGATCATTCCTCCCTCTTTTTTTTGATTCCATAGTATCCATCCATCTCACAACCTCTTCGGCTTTGCGAAAACACCAAAAGGCTTCGGTCTTAGGAGTCATCTGCTCCTCGAATCCACCCAACGGAAAACCGTAGAGCTCCGTAATGATCCGGTGTTTATGCTTCCAGAGCTCTCCAGACAGCCTCACGCTCCGATGTGCTTCGGCTATGGCGCGAGGGAGGTGAGCTCCGAAGTTGTCCTCGTAGGCAAATAGCCAGAGTCGTGGCGCCTGCAATCGGCCGGCCCGCCACAACGATACAACAGCTCTTCCTGTCTCCTCGTGTCGCCTATGCCGCGTGTACTCCCCATATGGGCTGTGAGTGACGATAAGATCGAAATTGCGCTTCTCTCCCAGCAGGCTCAATATGGTCCGCCCTAATGCCGCTCGCCGAAGCGGGTGCTGTGCAGGGCCGTCATCCATGTCCGCCATTACGCCACTGGCTTTCAGCTCCTCGAGAACCCTGGCGAATCTGGGCGCCCTATCAGGATCGCTTGCCCGGCACATTACGATGATCGTCCATTCCGTTTGAGCATTCATGAGAATAGTCCCGCCTGCCCACAGAGTCTCATCGTCGGGATGGGCGACTACAATCAGAGCAGAGCGATACATCACCGCTCATCCTTTCCGCCAGCTATGAACCTCCCTCTCACTTTGGCTGCAACTATGCTGACAGCTAATGCAATCAAGATGATCCTTTCTACATTTAGCTTACGAAAAAGAGTAAGAAGGGCAGGTCTACCAAAAGTTGGATTTTGGAATGGACTTGACGAGCAGAATGGGCGTCCGTGCATCTAGCTCTGTGCGTTTCGAGAGCCCATTCCTCTGGGCTCTCGGTAGAAATCTTTGACTCTGGCCAGTATCTGATTTGCTGTCATTTTATCCGCAGGCTTGATAAAAAGCGAAAGTTTCGGTTTTGTCTTTCTATCTTCGATCAGCTTTCCCAATTCTCTCTTAGCCTCGCCCGGCCCCATGAGCAAGACAACGCTCGCCCCGCGTATTTTACGCAGCACTCTAAGGTAGTACCGCTTAAGTTGATGCGATTGTCTCTCGAGCTGCTTCTGTTCCGAAGATTTTTCCTGAGGTCCCCATGGTGTATGAGACCGCGAACCACCGGAAAGACGATATCTGCTTTCTGCCTTGGAGTCTAGAGTCCTCATCGATTCCTCGCCGTTTGCCAACAACACAATAACGGCTTTCCTGTGGTCAAGCCAGATTCCAGCTTTTTTCATATTTTTTCCCTATCTCGGCCCCAGACCCCGTGCGCCTCTTTTCCGAGGCGTCTTGTTTCACTTCAATATAAGCGAAAGGAAGATCTCATGGTCCCAACTAAAGTATGGTTTTGGGGTGGGATTTCGGTTCTCTGCTGCTAGAACTCCAACAAAAATCCCACCCTAAAACCCAACTTTCTGCAGGGCTATAACGATACGGCCGGCAGTAAAATAGAGACCATCTTAATGACTGGTCTTTCGACGGGGATGTGAGGACAATATGGGCCAGGCGTACCAAAAGACAAAAGCGGAGGTTGCCGCCCCCAAAGGGAGCAGGCTCGATCTCGTCGACCCGGGTAGATCGGCTCTTGCTGTGTATCTCCAGGAGATCCACAGGATACCCACCATCTCGAGATCAGACGAAGAAGTGCTTGCAAGGCGAGCCTCTGGGGGTGACATCCGTGCTAAGGAAGATCTAATAAAAGCCAATTTGAGGTTCGTTGTGAGCGTCGTCAAGAAATATCAGAACCTCGGATTGCCTCTTTCCGATCTCATCAACGAAGGCAACATCGGGCTCATCAAGGCAGTGGCAAAATTCGACGTCTCACGAGGGTATCGCTTCATTTCCTATGCCATCTGGTGGATCAAGCAGTCAATTCTCAAGGCTATTGCAGAGCAATCCAGACTCGTGCGGCTGCCTGTCAACAAAGCAAATATATTGGTTCAAATCAAGAAAATGCTCGACCAGTGCATAACCCCCGCTGATGAAAAATGCCTAATGGAGGACATTGCAATAAAGCTTCATTCCAATTTAGCCGAAGTGAAAGCGCTTCTTGCCCTCTCAAAAGAGCCTCTTCCGCTTGACTATCCTGTTATCGAGCAGGATGATTCCACTTGCTATTGCGACACAATCGCAGATTCGCAAGAAGAACCTCCCGAAGAGGAGCCGTTCAGAGAATCCCTCAAGGCGGAAATCAAAAGGGCACTAGGCTTGCTCACCAAGAGAGAGGCCGAAGTGATACAGTCCCGTTTTGGACTCAACGATTGCCGACGCGAGTCTTTAGCGGAGATTGGCCGGCGGTATCGGCTCACGAAGGAGCGAATTCGGCAGATCGAGAGGAAAGCCCTCGAAAAGCTGCGGCGTCGCTCGACGTCCCTTCGGCTCAAATCCTTCATTTGACTATTAGCTCAAAACTCAATAGAGGAAGCGATGTATGTCTAGTACCATCACATCAATGGATATCCCGGTTGAAGGAGAAGTACACTGCAAAGACGGGCGAAGCGGAACCATCAAATTGGTGATTGTCAATCCAGTTACTAAAAGACTCACAAACCTCGTCGTTGACTACCATGACGATCAATTCATCGTGCCTCTGAGCTATGTGGCGGCCACGACCCCGGATCTCGTCGTTCTTAACTGCACTCGCAGGGAGCTTGCGGCTATGGAGCTCTTCAATGCGCGGCACTTTCTCAGTCTGACAATACCGGATTACGGTTTTGCCGGCGAATACTACGCCGAGCCGTTCGTTTACCCGAAAAGTGACACAGCCGTCGATGTAGAAGAGCGGATTCCCGCCGGCGAATTGGCGATAAGGCGCACGAACGAGGTTCAAAGCAAAGACGGAGAAATCGGTGCGATTGACGAGTTTGTCATCAGCCGCGAGACCGGAGACATAACCCATATCGTGCTCCGCAAAGGCTTCGCCTGGGCCAAACATGAGATCGTGATACCGGTAAACGCCATCGATAGAATAGAGGATAGCGAGGTCTATCTCAAGCTAAACAAGAAGCAGGTGGCCCACCTTCCACAAGTGCCGATCGACCGCTGGTGGGAGTAGAATTTTGGGAAACGCCGATGGGAGCAGTCCCCAAAAAGAATCAGGCGCCGGAAGCAATCAAGGATAGATGCCTCTCTTAAGGGTGGAATCGGCAACGCGATTCACGGCCAGAATATAGGCGCCGGTTCTCAAATCCGTCTTGTAGCGCCCCGTCTGATCCAAAACTTCTTCGAAGCTCCTCACCATGATATCTTTCAACCTGTTGTTGACCTCTGACTCCTTCCAAAAAAAGGATTGCAGATCCTGCACCCATTCGAAATACGAGACCGTCACACCGCCCGCATTGGCGAGCACATCCGGGATGAGGAACACGCCCCGGTCATAAAGGATCCGGTCCGCCTCGGGAGTCGTGGGACCGTTGGCGCCCTCCGTGACGATTCGAGCCTTTATCTTGTCCGCGTTTTTTGAGGTGATTTGGCTCTCCAGAGCGGCCGGAATAAGAACATCACACTCAAGCTCTAGAAGCTCCTCGTTTGTGATAGTCTCGGCGTCTTTAAAACCCTCGACTGATCCCGTTTGATCTTTGTGGCGAAGCAGGTCAGATACGTCCAATCCCCGCTTACTGTAGATTCCCGTCCTCGAATCACTGACGGCTACGATCTTGCACCCATGCTCCTGGAGCAGCCTCGCAGCAACCGAACCGACGTTCCCAAATCCCTGCACGACAACCGAGAGCCCGTTGCGCTCGAGACCCAAATGCTTCGCTGCTTCCAGAGTGACGATCAGACAGCCCCTTCCTGTTGCCTCGAATCGTCCCTCGGAGCCGCCAATGCTGACTGGTTTTCCCGTTACAACGGCAGGAACGGAATACCCCCTGTGCATGCTGATCGTATCCATGATCCACGACATGACTTGGGGGTTGGTATACACATCCGGGGCGGGGATATCGCTGGCAGGTCCGATGAGGATACTGATCTCCGTGGCGTACCGGCGAGTCAGGTGTTCCAATTCGTGGTCCGAAAGCTCTTTGACGTTGCAGGTCACCCCTCCTTTGGCGCCACCGTAGGGAAGCCGCATAATCGCACACTTCCAGGTCATCCACATCGCCAGCGCCTTGACCTCGTCGAGGGTGACCTCCGGATGGTATCGTATTCCCCCCTTTGCCGGCCCACGGGCTATGTTGTGCTGAACGCGGTAACCCGTAAACATTCTGATCGATCCGTCGTCCATGCGAACGGGAAAATGTACGGTAAGCTCCCGCTTGGGATATCGCAGGACTTGGTGGATGTCCGGATCGAGATCCATGACCTTGGCCACGTAATCGAGCTGCTGGCAGGCCAGGAGATACGGATCGGTCGAGCGGTCGTCCAACGACATCTTCTCCTCCTTCGTTTGATGGTGCTGTCAGTATATCACGACGCACAAACTCCGGCCAAAGCGCCAAAGCTGGCCGATGGACAGGGTCTGAAATACCCGATATAATTGGTTCACAATTACAACCTGAGGAAAGAGGTATAAGATGCCCAAAAAACTAGAAGTATATAAGTGCGAAGTCTGCGGCAATATCGTGGAGATGGTCCACGGCGGCGCGGGCGAGCTGGTTTGCTGCGGTGAGCCGATGAAGCTCTATAACGAGAAAACCGCGGATTCGGCTACGGAGAAACATGTTCCCGTCATCGAAAAAACCGGCGACGGCTTCAAAGTCACGGTGGGCAGCACCCTTCATCCGATGGAGGAGAAGCACTACATCGAGTGGATCGAGCTC
>CAZLRN010000184.1:0-8520 GCA_964561715.1 uncultured Spirochaetales bacterium | reverse complement strand
TCTCTTCGAATCCCGGCTGCTCTCCCGGGACGACAAGTTCTACAACATCTAATCTATCAGTCTGCGGATCTGATCAATCGAATACCGGTATTGTTGTTGTAGCCGATCTCTGGACTACCGAAATTCCGAACTGTAGAACGCAAACACAGACTATCGCTATCCCATGAACCCCCACGGCGAACCCTCCATCGACCAGCTTCTAACCCTTTAGGATCTTTCAGCGACGAAGGATCATAGTCTCCGCAAAAGTCCCAGCGCCACTCCCATATGTTTCCGGCCATGCCGTACAATCCAAGCTCATTGGGACTTTTGCGACCTACCTCATGTACTCTACCGTCCGCATTGGATCTGTACCAGCCAAGATCACTGAGCTTGTCACCTCCGGTGCTTCCAGGATATCTAAATCCCAATGAGTACCATCCTCCACGAGCGGCAAACTCCCATTCCGCCTCGGTTGGAAGCCTGTAGCCGTTGGCTGAAAAATCGCATGAGGTTTTATTGTCGGAGACCTTATAGCATGGGACCAAACCTTCTTTTTTACTGAGGCGATTGCAGAATTGGATTGCCTCATCCCAGGATACATTATGAACCGGCAGATCAGCTCCTTTGAATGATGACGGATTTTCATTCATCAAATCTGACCACTGTCTCTGTGTGATCTCTTTCTCGCTCATATAAAACGATCGGCTCAGACTCACTTTGCGGATCGGCTTTTCGCCGGCCTCCCCGCTTTCAGAGCCCATAATGAAGCTGCCTGGTTCCACAAGCACAAAGCCTTCTGGCGCAGGAGACCTTTCTACATAGGTGAAAACCACATGTATTGTCTTTTCCTTCTCGACGACGATTCGCTTTATCTCATTCTTGCTGTTTTCATAGCGCATTTCAAAATCGTGGCTTCCCGTTTCGAGCTCCGCAAGCCTTGCCTTTCCCCCTCTCGGAATTTGCGCCTGCAAAACACTATCCAGGTAGAAATCACCGCTGGTTCTGACTTCAATTGTCACTTCTCCATAGCTGCCTTCGACGGTTATCGTAGGTTTCCGTCTTCCGCTTTTCTCTGTCTTGGTATCCACGAAGCAAAAGCTCTCGAGCAAAGACGAAGCAGACCAGGGAACCTGCTAACCTTTTGTAGCGTTGATGACGTCTTTTCGAACAGCTCGAAGCATGTCTTCGACGTCGAGATCGGGCGTCTTTAGATACTTCAGCAATGAGCCTGTAACTATCCCATTTCTCCCTGTGCCATCCGCAGCGACAGAGCCCGGGGCTGTGGCGTAGACGATCAAAGATCCCCTGGGGGCATCCATAATCGCCAGTCCACGGCTGGATGAGCGAAAGGAACACGCAAAAGGATTGTCCCTGCAGGCATCGAGGATAACGAGGTTGGTAAGCGTCCCCGCGGGTTCCATTTTGCTCAGCACAAATGAAGCGTCAATAGAGCTTATCCGCACTTCCTCTTCTGCCTGAATGTCCGCACCGATAGGAATCAGATAGTTAACTCCGCTCACCTGCATTCCGTGCCCGGCAAAGTAGAATAGGCCGACTTCAGAGCCGACAAGATTTTCGCCAAAATCTCGAATGGCGTAAAACATTTCTTGTTGATTGGCGTTTATCAGCGTCGTGACCTTGAATCCCAGAGCGATCAATGAGTTGCTCATATCACGTGCGTCGTTAAGAGGATTTCGAAGCGGTGAGGGGCTGTAGTGAAAAAAAAGCAGCAAGAGGAAGATCTTAAACTTCACTTGATCGACCTCTTTAATAGTAATCATAGATTATGCAATTTTGTGCCTATGAAAAGCAGTAAATCTCATCTTATTGGCTTGCCTCAGCGAAATCAATGCTGTCCATGAAACATCCTATCCATGAGACACCATCGCCTCCCTTTCAAGGTTTTGGTATTATGGCTTCCAGTTATGGGTGCGGCAAGATACGGCACATCTCACGATCTGACTCGTGGAAGCATAATGCGAAGCGTCATCCGTTTGGCCTGGCCGATGGTGCTGGGCAACATGCTACAGAATATGTTCAACGTCGTGGACATGATCTTTGTCGGTCGGTTGGGTCCCACCTCCATTGCAGCGGTATCCCTGTGCGGAATGCTCATGTCCATTACATGGACTCTGCTGGTAGGGGTGGCCGTCGGGACATCGGCACTCGTCGCGCGGTTCTACGGCTCGAAAGAATACGGCATGGCCGGTTTCACGGGCATGCAGTCCCTTACTCTGGGTCTCGTCGTAGCATTGATTATCGCGCTGCTCGGAATCTGTCTGGGCAGGGAGATTCTCGCTCTTCTAGGAGCGAAGGATCGGGTGCTCCTCGAGGGTGATCAATACCTCAAGATTGTTTTCATCGGTTCTTTTTGCCTGATACTTTTTTTTCTCTGCAGCTCCATCATGCGGGGAGCAGGGGATTCTTTCACTCCCATGGTCGTTATGTCAGTCTGCACGGTGATCAATATCGGATTGGATCCTCTTTTGATTTTCGGTCTTTGGATCTTCCCGCCTTTGGGCGTTAGAGGCGCCGCCATAGCTACGGTCACGGCTCAGGCGATCGGGATGGTAGCAGCCTTATTCATCCTCTCCGGAGGATATACCCGTCTTCGGCTGCCCTGGAAATCGTACAGACTCGACATGAAACTTGTCGGTCGAATCCTGAAGATCGCTCTTCCTGCCACGATGCAGGGCGCCGTAAGGAGCATGTCGGGACTTGTAACGATGCGAATTGTTGCGGCCTTCGGTGTATTCGCTCTGGCCGGATACGGTATAGGCCTGCGACTGGACATGATCATCATGATGCCCGGCTGGGCCCTGGGTGCAACAACGCTGACGCTTGTAGGACAGAACTTGGGAGCCAATCGGCCGGATCGAGCGGAAAAGAGCACCTGGATCGCGACTCTGCTCTACATCATCATACTTGTTCTCTTCGGCACGACCTTTCTGCTCTGGGCAGAAGGGGTCATTGGAATCTTTAACAGGACTCCTCAAGTGGTCACTTTGGGTTCGGCCTATATCAGGATCATGACGCTGAGCTACTTGTTCCTTGCTATGAGTATGGTATTGGCCAATGCATTAAACGGCGCCGGTGACGCGGTGAGCCCTTTGATTATTCTGGCGGCCACTTTTCTGGGTGTCCGCATCGCCCTGGCGTATCTGCTGCCCAATCTCTTTGGGCTTCGGACAACAGGGATCTGGATTGCCGTTTCCGCTTCGTATGTCGTGCAGGGAATCGCCATGTTCTTCGTTTTTCGCGCCGGCAATTGGAAGCGTCGCCAGGTATAGTCTGCGGGCTTTTCATCGACCGGCAGGCCGGCGGCCGACGCACATCACCCACCGCACGTGGGAGCTCAGCTGCTTGCACGGCGCTTCGCCAAAGAGCTGTTAGCTCAGTAGGTAATTACCTAGCGTTTCGATGATGAGGGCTCCGGAGACGGCCTTGATCATAGACTGAATAAGCAGAGCCCTGTCTTTTTCGGGATCTTTCAGCCCCTCTTCGAGAGTCTGCAGTGCCGGATTAAGTGAGTCGAGGATCGTCTTCTGTCCAACCTCGGCCTTACCCCTCTTCTTGATCCCGCTGATGGCACCTCCGATCATCTCCTTGAGCTCCGAAAGCTCGATCTGATCTCTGTCGCCGGCGGCGTTCCCGGCTTCACGCATGGCTGAAAACATCAAGATACCGATCGTCGAGCCGGCGGCTGGCTTTTTGCGGGTGTGGATTGACAATCATAGCGATTGCGTGGAAATGTCCCAATAACTACAGCACCGCTATATCACCGGAGCTTCGTGACTTCTCACGGCTTTTCGGGATTTCGTGATGAGCTCACGCCGCTTCTACGCTCATGGAGGAAACACATGAAAATTGACAGAGTCGAAGTCTTTATCTATAGGGTTCCGCCTCGTCAGGCTATCTCAGATTCGACGTGGGAAATCAAGAATGTCGGATATACGATCGTGCGATTAAGGACCGATGACGGACTGACGGGAATCGGGATGACTTTTGAGTTCGGAGGCGAGGCCGTCCGGCTGGTTGTGCAGGATTTCCTCGCTCCCATGATAATAGGGCGCTCGCCTTTCGAGGCCGAAACCCTCTGGGACGAATGTGTGGACCGTTATCGCGGTCTCACCCGAAAGGGGCTGTTTTTCTGCGCTTTGAGCACGGTCGATATCGCGCTTTGGGACCTCAAGGCTCAATACGCCGGTCTCCCACTCTTCAGGTTTCTGGGCGGGACGAATCCTGAGGTGCCGGTTTACGCAAGCGGTGGTTGGACCTCTTACGCCGAAAGTGAATTGGTCGAGGAAGTGGAAGGCATGCTTGCCGCAGGATACCAGGCTGTCAAGATCAAGATGGGAGTCGCCGCCGGCAAAGGAATCAAAGAGGACATTAGAAGGGTCAAACGGATTCGGAAGGAGATCGGAGACGATATTGAACTGATGGTCGATGCCAATAACGCCTGGGATGCGGCAACGGCCATGCGTGTGGGCCGCCAGATAGAGGAGTGCGATCCGGCCTGGTTCGAAGAGCCGGTGGTGGCCGACGATATCCATGGGCTGGCACGTGTGGCCCGCGAACTACAGATTCCGATTGCCACGGGGGAGCACGAATACACCAAGTATGGCGCCAGAGAGCTCCTCGAGCTCGAGGCGGCTGATGTGCTGCAGACGGATGTCGGCCGCTGCGGTGGCGTCACAGAGTTGCTCAAGATTGGCGCTCTCGCCCAGGCGTGGAACATCCCCCTGGCGCCCCATGCCTTTCCTCTCGTCCATATGCACCTGGTCTCGGCGCTCAAAGGGGCTGTAGCGGTCGAGAATCTCCTGATATGGGACGATGTAGACAAACGTCTTTTTATGGATCCTCCGTGCCCCTCGGCCGGGATTATAAGGATTTCTGAGAAAAAGGGACTGGGTCTCTCGCTTCGCGAGGACGAACTCTCTCGTTATGCCACGAAAACCGTTGTACCGTAGGGCAATTCTGCGGATCCTCGCGATGTCACCTCACCGGAGTACAAGGAGACGTTCCGGTACATGGTCAGCCTGGTAAAGGAAGGTGCCGTACCCAAAGAGGCCCTGGGATGGTCATGGACGGACGCTCCTGCGACCTTTGAAAACGGAAAAGCCGCGATGCTTCTTGCAGGATCGGTCAACGCCACCCGTTTCAGCGACACTCCTTCGGACGCCATCAAGGGCGACTGGGATTTCGAACCGATGGTGGGCTGGAAAAACGGCCCCAGAATGACGACCCATGATGGGACCGCCTATTGGGCCGTCAACGTATACGCCAGCGAAGCAGAGAAAGCGGCAGCGATGCTGTTCCTGGATTTCTACAGGAGTTTCCAATCTCAATGGAACGAGATCGGGTTCGAGGGCAACGAGAGCGCGATCCCCGAAATGTACAACATTGAAAGCGTCAGAAAAGCGGTTTACAAACCCGAAGCGAGAGCGCTTGCCATTAAGAACACCGGAGGAGAGTCCCTTCCTGTCAACGGAGATCAGATGCTCAAGTACGAGCTCGAGTGGTGGCAGAAGGCTGCAACGGGCGAGGTGAAGCGGCCGTGATCGGCATAATCGTGTTTGTCTGTATATCCGTTTTCGCCACCGTCATGCTACTGTTGATGAGACGAGAGTACTAGCAACTACACATATAAGTGAGGAGTAATTCTCAGTGATAAAGAGAGTATCTGAAGCCATTGATCGCGTTCTCGACAACGATCTTACCGTCTACATTGTTCTGGGCATTATATTTACAATCACGCTATCTCCTCTCGTGCTCATGTTCTTCACAGCTTTCAAAACCCCTGAAGAAACACAAATATGGCCACCAACGATCGCTCCTCGTAACCCCGATCTCGAAGCCTTTAGCCATGTGATTTTCAATAGCAATGTTCCGTTGGCTATCTACAACTCTCTGATCATAACGATTTCGACTGTAGCTATTGTGGTCGTGGCATCGACGTTAACGGCGTAGGGCCTGAGTCGGTACAAGTATAAAGGAAGCAGAGTCCTCTCTTACCTGCTATTGGCAACGAGGATCATCCCGCCAATTTCTCTTATGATCCCCTTCTTTGCTCTTTTTTCAGAGCTTGGTCTCACCAACAAGAAAGCAGCCCTCGTCATTCTCAATGTGTATCTCAACTACCCTATTGTTACGTGGCTGCTCATAGACACATTCAACCGTTTTCCGCAGGCGCTCATAGATGCGGCAAGAATAGACGGGGCGACGCGGAATCAGACGCTGTTCCTTGTTGTGCTGCCCCTCGTGGTAACATCAATAGCAGCCGGAGCCATTATCACTTTTCTCTTCACCTGGAACGAATTCCTCTATGCCATGTCGTTTACACAGACCAGAGTGTCCATGCCTCTCACAGTCGGCATCTTTGAGTTCGTAGGCGACGAGGTGATTGAGTGGACTAAGCTCTGCGCAGTCGGTGTGTTCGCCAGCTTACCCTCGATCATCTTTTCCATCTTCGCTCAGCGATACGTTGTCCAGGGGCTCACGGCAGGGGCCATAAAAGGCTGAACTAAGCAGGCAATGCGGCTGAGGGGATCGATCAAAGCGGCCCCCGCAATCCGGGATTGCCAAAGGCAGCCCATTCTCCTAATATAGGCTCACCCCCAAACACAACAACAAACCGAGGAGGAAATGATGATCATTGATACGGATTGCCATATTACGGACAGACCCGGCGGCGTCAACATGAATATCGAAAAGCTGATCGGCCTGCTGGACAAATACGGCGTAGACAAGGCTGTCTGCTGGCCCATGGTTTCCTACTACAACGAGGTCGCAGATGACAACGCCTCTATAGCGAAGGGCATGAAGAAGTACCCCGACCGGATCATCGGATTTGCCGGCCTCAATCCGGTTCGCGGTATGGATGAGACCAAGGTGGAGCTCAAAAAATGTGCCGAGGAGTACGGTGTCTTTGGGGTCAAGTTCAACGGAGCACGGGACCTGTATTTTATCGACGATGAAAGACTGGCTTTGCCCTTTATCGAAGAAGTCGCCAAACGGGGCCTCGTCCTGGCCTTCCACTGCGGCGCCAACGATATGGCCCGAACCCATCCCTGGCAGGTGGGAAAAATCGCCAAGATGTTTCCCGAGACAACGGTGCTCATGGTTCACATGGGGGGAGCCGGTTTTGGCCCTGCGCTCTACGACGCTGGGCTTCGGGCGGCCAAAGAATGCCCCAATATCTATATGGTCGCCTCGGAATGTGGCGGTGCGGCTATCGAGAACGCGATCAGAACTCTGGGGGCTGACAGGGTGATGTACGCCAGCGACACGCCCTTTGTGGCGATGAAGTACGGTTGGACCCAGATCCAGGCGGTTCTCGAGGATTTCTCCGAAGATGAAAAGAAAGCCGTGATGGGTGGAACCGCGGAGAAGGTTTTTGGATTTTGAGGAGATCCTTTATGGCTCGTGAAAAGAGAATTTTCGTCGAGGAGACAGACGTCGAAACTCAGGTCTTCGACTGGGGTCGCCTTTCGTGGCTCTCGGAGCCCCGGGTAACGGCCGCCGAGAAGTTCAGCGCCGGGGTGGTCGATCTCAGCCCCGGGAAGGGGCACACGAGACACAATCATCCGGGAGTCGAAGAGATCCTCTACGTCGTCTCGGGCAAGGGAAGACAGGTGGTAGAGACCAAGTCGGGTAAGTTAGAGCGAGAGGTCGGGCCTGGTATGTTGATACATATACCCCCCGACGTGTTTCACTCCACTGTAAACATCGGAGACGGTTCCTTGAGACTGTTGGCCATCTATGCACCCCCCGGACCCGAAGCCGAGCTCAGGGAAATGGAGGGGGTGAAGATCGAGCCCCCGAAACGATAACCGTCTAGACAGCCATCCAGACGAAAACTCTTACTTCAACTTTCCGCTGCGAATACGGGCCTCGGTCTGCTCTCCGGCGAATTTGACCCACTCGGAAGGCACGAGACCCATCCGATCTCGACGATCGTCGTCTGTGATATTCTCTTTGATTACCTTGGCGGGAACGCCCTCGACCATGCAGTTGTCCGGCACGACGGTGTCGTAGTGTACCGAGCTGCCGTTGGTGACGAGGGCTCCCTTTCCGAGTCTGACGTTGTAGTCCAGACAGGCGTTTAGGTCCAAAACGGCTCCGTCGCCCATCTGTGAACCGTGCATCGTGGCGCCGTGGTTGATCCAGCACCCGTTTCCGATGATGGATCTGTCCGGTTCCTTGCTCGTTACGCCGCCCTTGAGGTCTCCAGGGCGACCGCCCTCGATATTGACCAGGTCATAGATGTGCACCCAGTTCCCGATCGTGTTGTTGCCCCGTATGACGACGTTGCATTCGATGACACAGTGATGGCCGATGGTCACGTTTCCCAGAAGGACCGTTCCGGCTCCGACTCTCGTGTACTCGCCGATCGTGATGTTTCCCTCCATGATGACTGAGGGATGAACGTACGCATTTGGGTTGACATTGATTGCCATGTTGCCTCCTCCTTGAATGGGCTAACTATGCAATTATGGAGCAAAATCTTGTTTTTTCAACAAGATTTTGCGAAGTAAT
>CAZLRN010000183.1:0-8528 GCA_964561715.1 uncultured Spirochaetales bacterium | reverse complement strand
GGCCAGGGGTAGGGTGGTCGAAACCAATTGGGACTGGCACAAGGACGAGGTGCGCCAGGTGGCTCGTCGGCTGGGAATTCACGAGAGCATAGCGTCTCGACAGCCCTTTCCCGGTCCGGGCCTGGCCATACGCTTTATCTGTCATGACCGGCGCGATGTCGTAAGCTGGGAGCAGAAGCAGGAGGTTCACACCGCTCTCAGCGAAATGGGTTGCACCGGGCAGGTTGTCCCGATCAGAACAGTCGGCGTGCAGGGCGATGCGCGCAGCTACAGGTATCTGACGGTGCTTTTTGGCGATGCCGGAAAAGCCGATTGGCAGGCCGTCTCGAAAGTGGGCACCGAGCTTCCGGGCCGGATAGAGTTCATAAATCGCGTGGCCTACGTCCTCAACCGAGCGAATGTAGCGGGAGGAATCGAAGCTCATCAGGCAACCATCTCGCCGGAGGGAATCGAGCTTCTGCGTGAGGTCGATGCCGTCGTGCGGGAGGTATTGGACAAACCCCCGATCAGTCAGGTTTTCGCCGTTTTGCTGCCCCTGGGGATCGAAAAAAAGTTTTCGGTTGCCATCCGCTCCTTTATCACAAACGACTACATGACAGGTCGACCCGCTCTAATCGGCGAAGAAATCGAATGGCGAGAAATGAATGAGCTGGTGCTGCGAATCGAGCGTTCCTTCGACCAGATCGATTTAGTGATGTACGACGTGACCGGCAAGCCTCCCGCCACAGTAGAATGGGAGTAGTGAATCAGCCGGTGCGATGAATGAATCTGTGAGAGATGTCATCGAAGGCTCTGATTTCTACGCCCGTCAGTTCGGCAAGCATTCTCACATAATCGACGCCAAGAGAAAGATGCTCAGGGAGGTGTGGAGAACCTTTAAAAGACGTTTTCCTTCGAGCGAGCGGATCTACCTGATTACGGTCCCAAACCGAGTCGAGCTACTAGGCAAACACACCGACTACCAGGGAGGAGAAACCCTGCTTCTCACAGGCCCAAAAAACTTTTTCGCTATAGCGGCGGCTGCTGATGATGGACTATCAGAGCTGGTTAACCTCGATCCTCGCTTGGGGGAAACCTGCCTGAAGCTTGGCAGGGGCGATCCTGAGATGCTAGAAGCCGGTGTCGGCGCTAACTTTACGCTTACTGTGGCAGAGAGGCTAACGAATAACCTCGCAGATGTCGGCTTCCTCCCGCTCGAGAACGTCAAGGCTGTCTTTGCGGCTGATATCCCGTTTGGCGGTGGAACCTCCGGTTCGTCGGCCAAGCTTATCACTGACTTCTTCATCCTTACCTCAGCCAACGGGCTTCTGAAGAGCGACCGCTTCATTTCTCTTGTTATCGAAAATGCAACAAAATCGGGGCTGAAGCTCAGTCAGCGGGGTGTGGACGACTTCTCGCTTGCCCTATCGATGTATGTTGCACATCATGAAAACGGCTTGGATTTCGGCGAACTGAAGGGAGATCGGGGGGTCGGCACCTTCGGGGGATCCGAAGATCATACAGCAATTTTGCTCGGGAAGAGGGACAGAGCACTCTACTGCCGATACTGTCCAACTCAGATCATCGAAGCTCTTGGTCTGCCGGAGAACTGTCATATCTGTGTCGCCTATTCGGGGAAAAAAGCGGAGAAGACAGGAGATGCGAAGGCCGGATTCAACAGGCTTTCCCTCGATGCCCGGTCTGCTGTGCGAGCCCTGAACAGGATCGCCCAATCACAGCTACAGCTTTTGAGGGATTTTTTCCCATCCCTTCCGGCCGGCAAGCGGGCTGATATAGCCTACAACAAACTCGCCCGAGACGACGAAAGTCTTGCAGAACGGGTGTTTCAGTTTTTCAAGGAGAGAGAGCTTACCGAGAGAGCCGTCGCTTGCCTAAAAACGAATGACCTAAGAGGATATGGACGCCTGTTGAACCAATCCCATGATCTTTCGAAAAAGTACCTGAGGAATATCGCCCAAGAAGTCGATTTTTTGCAGCGCTCGGCAAACGAGCTGGGCGCTCTGGGAGCGAGCGGATTCGGCGCCGGATTCGGTGGAAGCTGCTATGCGGTAGTCGATTCTTCTCGATCGGATGAGTTTCTCGAGCGGTGGAAGACTGCCTACACTCTGCGTTACCCTCATTTTCGATCGAGCGCCCAGTTTGATCTCTACCCAGCCTGTAATGGCAGTCATAGCGAGCTATTGGAGGTTTGAAAAAATGTTTGACCTGGTCATTAGAAACGCGAAGGTGGTAGACGGGTCCGGAAGTCCCTGGTTCGAATCGGACATTGGAATCGCGGGAAACCTTATTTCGAAAATTGGGAGGCTCTCACAGGGGAGGGAAGAAATTGATGCCAGTGGAAAAGTTGTCTCTCCGGGTTTCATCGACGTGCACACCCATTCTGACCTTCCGCTGATTGTCGATCCAAGAGCGGAGAGCAAGATACGGCAGGGTGTCACAACAGAAGTTGTTGGCAACTGTGGCACTTCCGCCGCACCGCTTTCACCCGAGACTCTTGCGGAAAAGCAGAGTCGACTACAGCTCTATGATCCTTCTCTCGAGGTAGATTGGACAACGATGGATGAGTATCTCCTGCGACTCGAAAGGCAAGGAGTAGCTGTCAACTTTTTGACGCTCGTTGGGCATGGAACAATCCGACAAATCGTCATGGGTATGCGCGCCGATGCCCCGACGGACGAAGAGATGTCTCGGATGAAGCGACTTATCGAGGAATCGATGGCTGCGGGAGCGATCGGGCTTTCGACAGGGCTGATCTATCCACCTTCCAACTTTGCAGAAACAAGAGAGATTATAGATCTGGCTAAAGTGGTATCCAGGCTCGGAGGATTCTACTTTACCCACATGCGCGGTGACGAACCGGAAGCGGTCGAGGAGGTGATAAACATCGCCAGAGAAGCCGGCATATCCTGCCAGATCGCTCATCTCCACGGCTACTACGAAAACGCCCAATGCATCGAAGAGGCCAGAGAAGAGGGATTGGATATAACCTTCGATCAGTACCCCTATACTGCCGGAAGCTCCGGCCTGAAAGCACTCATTCCTTCGTGGGCTCATGAGGGCGGAAAGGAAGAGCTCCTTGCCAGGCTGAAGAGGGATGATTTGAGAGATCGCATCAGGGACGAGATAAAGAAGCAGGGGCTTATGGAGAGGCTAAGCCTTGGCTGGTCGGAGGTCGTTGTCTCTATGGTCGTGTCCGAGAAGAACAAAGCTTACGAAGGCAAATCGATCTCAGAGATCGCAAAGAGCCGGGGCCAGGACGAGTTTGACACGCTCTTCGATCTCCTCATAGAGGAGAATGCCGATGCGAGCATGATAACTTTTTGTTGGACCGAAGAGGGTGTGCGGAACACTATGCGGTCTTCAGCGGCCATGGTTGCCTCGGACGGCTCTTCGCTCTGCGCTACAGGGCCTCTTTCAAAGGGAAAACCGCACCCGCGCAACTATGGCAACTTTGTAAGGATTCTGGCCAAGTACGTACGGGAGGAGAAAGTCCTCTCCCTCGAGCATGCCATTCGCCAGATGACCTCGACCCCGGCAAACAGGCTCCGCCTCTGGAACAGAGGATTGATCCGTCCCCAAATGCATGCCGATCTGGTCATTTTTGACGAAGCCGAAGTCGGAGACGCAGCGACCTTTGAGAATCCCCACCAATACGCGAAAGGCATAGAGCATGTGATCGTCAACGGTGAGATAGAGCTCAGAGCAGGCGAACGAACGGAAAAGCTGGCCGGTAAGGTTCTGCGATTCGGTAGAGATTTGTAGTTGCACCCCAGGGTCTTTATTGCTGCGAAAATGGCTCTTACGCTGGGGCGGGGACTTCTCTTCGCCACGCCGCTAGCCTTGATTTTAGTGCCTTCGCTCTATGTGATAGGAACCGATATCGAAAAGCGCTTCAAGGCGGCTTAGAATACCATCTAACCGACTGAATGCGCGATCTTGGCTGCATCTTGAAAGAAAAGACTGAATCCCTACAATAAGAATTGTCTGATTCAAAAAATACTACGGTAATAAATTTGGCCTGAAGAACAAGGACTCAACAGGTGAATCTAACGGACGGCTGCTCAAGAGCCTTTCGAAAAAGTTTGATAGGCTCTTGAGTTCATCAAGACCCTATCATCGGGCTACAGAGAAAACAGACACTCCGAATCTGTATTTCTGCACATAACTCCCCGAGGTAGGCGAAAGGATGCTTCGGCGATAGAAGGTGTCCGAAGACCCACCGGCTATTGCGATTGAGTATAGGAGAATGCAATGGATCGAGATAACCAACAGCCAAATGATAATTCCTCTGATAATGGACTAGCTAGGGGAACCTTCCGCCTGTTCTTTGCCGATCATCTACGTGCTGCTCTGGTTATACTCGTGGTGCTACACCATGTCGCCCTTGTTTATGGGGCGAGCGTGCAGGGCTTTTACTATATTGAGCCTCCGTTCGATGACGCTCTATCATTTTTGGTACTACTGGTGTTTGTCCTTTTTAACCAGGCCTGGTTTATGGGAGCCTTTTTCCTTTTGGCGGGCTATTTCTCTCCAGGATCATTTGACCGGAAGGGAGCTGCCACTTTTATCAGGGACCGGCTTATTCGGCTCTGCATTCCTCTCATCGTATTCGTGTTTGTACTCAACCCTGTTTCAAGGATTGGATGGTGGCTCATGCCGGGTAGTTTGACTGGCATTACCGCCCCGCTAACCTGGCGAGCATATCCCCACCTTCTTGGTCTAGGGCCCATGTGGTTCGTCTTGATGCTGCTGATCTTTAGCTTTGGATATGCTTTTTGGCGGATGCTTATGAAAGGCCGCCCATCTTCATCGATAGGCAGTTCTTCGACGCCTGGCTATCTGGGGTCCGGCATCTTTATTGTGGCCTTGGCGATGGTTAGCTATCTGCTCCGTATCGTAGTCCCGATCGGGCAAAGCGTGTTTGAATTCCCGACACTTGCCTACCTACCGCAGTATCTCAGCTTTTTCATTCTAGGTGTCATCGCATTTCGCCGTAATTGGTTACAAGCTCTACCAGGAGCTTTGGGCATAGCAGGTTTTATTTTGGCGTTGGTGGCAGGAGTCCTTCTGTTCCCGCTTGCATTCAGTGGCCGAGTGTTCTCGCTCGAGTTTGGCCCGGCATTCGGCAAAGCCATGGGCAATGGAGCGTGGCAGTCTGCAATCTACGTGCTCTGGGATTCCTGTACTGCAGTTGGATTGTTCTTGACTTTTTTCACTCTCTTTCGCCGCTTTTTTAATAGCCAGGGAAGATTCGGTAAATTCCTGTCGCAACACAGCTACGGTGTCTTTGTCTTGCATATTCCCATTGTGGTATTAGTCGCCTATATGCTGAGGGGAGTTAAGATTGCGCCTCTGCTAAAATTCAGTCTAACGGCGGCTGTTGTCGTACCGACCTGTTTCCTTATCGCCTATGTTGTCCGAAAGGTACCCGGTGTGTCGAGGGTTCTCTAACTCATTCAGCCAAGAATAGAGAGAGGTGAGCGGAGAAGAGCGTCTAATCAGGCGAATTTGTCTCTCAGCAATCGTTTCAGGACCTTGCCCATTGTATTGCGAGGCAGTTCATCGATTAGCTCAAAACGCGTCGGCACCTGATAATTAGCCAATCTCTCCTGGCAGAACTTCTTCAATTGATCGGTATCTAGAGGACCATCGGTCACTAATACGGCAGCGACCCTCTCGCCTCTCATCTCGTCAGGAATGCCGATAACCGCAGATTCCCGGACCTGCTCAAACCCGTTTATCACCCTCTCGACTACCGGTGGATAGACATTAAAGCCGTTTGTGATGATAAGATCCTTTTCCCGTCCTACCAGTGTTAAGAAACCATATTCATCGCGATAACCAAGATCCCCGGTACAAAAATAGCCTTCCTCATCAAACGCATCTGCGGTTGCATCCGGCTTGTTCCAGTAGTGACTAAAGAGGTTCTCGCCTCTTATCCTCACCTCGCCAACATCTTTGTCGTCATCCTTTTGGGAGGACGTGACAGAGATCATATTTCCATCTTTGCCAACGAGCTTCATCTCCAGGCCTTTCATAGGAAGACCGACTGATCCCTGTGGGAAAGGGCCGCTTAATGGGAGGCTAGTAACCACATGGCTTTCGGTCATCCCGTAGCGGTTTATCAGATGTGTGTCGAGAATTTCTTCCAGTTCAGGCAACACTTCCGGTCTGATAGGCGCAGAGCCGCAGGTAAAGAGCCTAGTTTTTTTCCACGTTCTTGCCTTTTTCCTGAACTCTTCCCGTCTGAGGACGGCGTAATAGATAGGAGGAACGGCCATGAAAACTGTCGCATCCCGTATTCTGTCCAAGGTTTTTAGCGGGTGGAACCTGTCCTCCAGAATCATAGAGGCTCCTGAGATCAGAGATAGATGAGTGGCAAAGGAAAGGCCATGGATATGGAAAAGCGGGAGCACATTCAGCAATATATCTTCCGCTACGAATTGCCAGCATTCTTTGAGATCGAGAAGGCTCGCTGCCAGGTTCTGGTGGGTATGAACGGCTCCTTTGGGCCTCCCGGTCGTGCCGGATGAGTAGAGCATGAAGCAATGATCCGTTGCTTGCAAGTTTGGCTCAGCAAAGCGCTTAGCATCGCCGCTTTTGATTGATTCGTCCGGATCAATAATCTCGCTTAGTTCCGGACAGCTTCCCTTTATTTGGTTCACGAGCAAAGCCTGCTCGCCGGAGGCAAAAACAAAACGTGCGCCGCTATCGTTGAGAAAGTAGCTCATCTCGTCTTTCGTAAAATCAGAGTTTAGAGGAAGCGATACCCCGCCTGCCAGAATAATTCCCAAATGATTGATGAGGAATGGGAACTTGTCCGGTGTGTAGAGAATGACTCTATCGCCTTTTTCCAGTCCTTTGTCTTGAAGAAGTGCTCCAACGCTCTTCGCGCTCTTTTCTAGTTGCGCAAAAGTCAGGATTTCACCGTTGTGGATAATTGCCGGCTTATCAGGGCTCCGACTAAATTGATCTTGGAGTAGTTCTGCAAAGCTCGCCATTGTCGCTCCTCTTGAAAATCGCCTATGCTGTATGTAATTGAAACACCAGTCAATTTTTCACGATTCGCCCGCAGTGACAAGCCCCTGTCCGGCGTGATTAAAGTGTATGGTGCTGTAAAAGGTGAGATAGGCAGTAGCAAGTCCTGTTACCGCCTTTTTAAAATTTGAACAGCGGAAATCACCTGTTCTACCTTCCGCTGCCGTAATACATAGATTTCCTGTTAATTGCTTCGTACACAGTATTTTAACGGCAAAGTGCATATTTTACCTATATATCGAGCATGTCTGCGGGACTTATCACTCCAAGTTTATTTCGAGAGGCAATATGTGTGTAAATCATGGTAGTGGAAACATCGGAATGTCCAAGGAGTTCCTGCACAGTGCGGATATCATATCCATTTTCTACAAGATGCGTGGCGAAGCTGTGCCTTAGGGTATGGATGCTCGCATTTTTAGCTATACCCGAAGAACGGAGGGCTTTCTTAAAGGCCTTTTGTAGTGAGCTTGGGAAAAGGTGATGCCTCCTGGCGATATTGCTGATTGGATCAACAGAGATTTTTGCTGATGGAAATACCCAGAACCACGCCCAATCCTTCCCAGCATTGGGATACTTCCTTTCAAGTGCCCTGGGAAGTTCGACACCGGGCCGATCATGAAAACGGTCTTCTTCATAATATTTTCTTATATCCCGAACGTGATTCTTCAAAATGGGGAGGACTTTTTCTGAAAGAAGGGTTTGCCGATCCTTATCCCCTTTCCCTGAATGCACTGTAAGAATAGCGTTCTGAAAATCTGCATCCTTGATGCGGAGTCTAAGGCATTCTGAAAGCCTGAGACCACCTCCGTAGATGATTTCAGCCATCAGTCGATACGGATGCTCCATAAGCCGTATAATTTCAGAAACCTCTTTTGTGGAAAGAACCAAAGGTAAGGATCTCGGTTTTTTTGATCGGATCACACAATCCAGGTCAGTAATCGGCTTGTCTAGTACATGACGAAAGAGAAACAGAATGGCGTTGAACGCTTGTTTCTGCGTCGCAATAGCCACTGATCTCTCAACGGCGAGATAGGTGAGAAAGGCCTTGAGGTTATCCTGGCTTAGGTCATTGGGACAGATGGAGCCAGAATATCGACGAAAGTCGTTTGCCCAGTAGAGATATGAACGTTCTGTTTGCAGTGATTTATTCTGCAGTCTCATCTCGTTCTGCATGTTCAGGATAGCGTTTTTCCACACGCTATTGTCCAGTCGCTTTTCAGTGTGTGGATTTGGATTCTTTTCTTTTCGGATATAGGATTGATAGATCGTCACCGCCTTTTCTGCTTGCTCAATCTGCCAGGCTGGATACCGAGAACCTAGATATTTTAGGAATTCTTCCTGGGTATTTGGTGTTGAGGGGGCATTTTCAGAAAATGCAATATACTTGCTGATCCATCGTAGATAGTGCGGTATTTTATGTGATCTGACCTTAAATCGTTCTGCAATAAATGAGCGCAGGTTTTGTACACTTTTTCTTTCCATATGTATTT
>CAZLRN010000182.1:0-8569 GCA_964561715.1 uncultured Spirochaetales bacterium | reverse complement strand
CAAGCAGCTTGCGGAGCAAGTAGTTGGCATGCATTATAGAAAATAGGCTAAATTGCTTGGGTTGTGGGCGCAGCCAACGATAAGATTGGTAAAGGAGACAGGTAATGAGAAAGGTATTACCGGTCGTTCTGCTTCTAACACTCTCATTGGCAGGAAGTATGGCGCAGGACGCACAGGTGCTTCTCAATACGTTTCGTCGCAATTTCGAGCGAGCAGAGCAGCTCGATGTTAAGCTGAAAGTTCTCAACGACTCGACCAAAGCGGGGTCTTTTGGAATGGGTCCTCTCTACCTGGACGCCGTTGAATATGTTGTTGATCATTCCGATTCGCTGCTCACAGACACCATGATCAAGCAGATCGCTCTCTTGGCTGTGGAGCAGATTCAGTATGTCGGCTACACAAAAGCCAATACTGCGCTCTGGCAGCTCTTCAAGGTCGTCGAGGAAACCAATCTGAGGGTCGCTATTATGAGCACACTGGGCGTTGTCGGTCAAGGCGACGAAACGGTGGTGCGAAGTATTGTAGAATGGCTGAGTTCTGAGAACTCGCTATTTCTGGCATCACAAAGGCGCGATCTTCAAGTCATCAAGCAAACCGTTTCGACCCTCGGGGAGCTCAAGAGCAGCAGGGCTTTCGCGGTGCTTTTTACTGTGAAGGAGCTGCAATATTCTGACGCGATTTCCAAACTAGCCGAGAAAGCTCTCATGTCGCTCGAAGGAGACCTAAAAGAGAACCTCGTCAAAATTATTCACGAAGGTTCATTGTCCGAAAAGCTATCGGCTTTAAAAATGGCAATGGCTACCGATTCATTGCAGGGCCCGCAGAGGGCCGAAATCGCTGAGATCGGACTAGAGATCGGCATGTATACCACGACCAGTGACCAGGGGGAACAGAGAATTGCCCGAGAGATCAGGCGGGTAGCGCTCAAGGTTTTAAGTGATGCAAACTGGTCGAAGGCAAGCTCACTGGCGATTGAACACTTTGGTATGACCCTCGTCGAGTTCGATCGGGGTTTTGTGACAAAAGCCTATCTTTTGGAAGCTATATACGCTCTTGGGAAAATGGGAACCCACGAGGCGGCCGAAAGGCTTACTCTCTATCTCGAGCTCCTCAACTCCTATACGGAGCACGGGCGAGCCTATGACGAGCAGATCGTATTGGCTGTACTGGAAAATCTGCGAATCCTAGGTGACAAAGTAGCCTTCGCCAACCTCTCCTACACGCAGTATCTGAACTATAGTGATAAGGTAAAAAAGGCGGCTCAGAACGCGATCGACGAGCTAAAGTGGTAGCCCTCCCATACCTGTCTATTCAAATAGAGTGTCCCCCGCATTTGTCATCGCGATTTCTTCCCTCGCCGTTATCCTTGGTTTGCGCTGGCATGACCATGCCCTATTTCTCGGAATAACTTTCTCATCGATAGCCTTTGCTTTTGCGATCGCCCAATCGGCGTTTCATCGCCGGTCATCCGGATCACCCGGGTTGCAGATAGCTCTCCTGGTCGGAGGTGGGCTGGCTTTTGGCACCGGTTTGGGGCTGAGAGTTGTCTTTCAGGCGAAAGCCATCTTTGTGGGCTTGCCCATCCGGGATGTGTCGATCCTGCAGGGCATAGTCACGGAGGACAGTCGGATAACCGAAGCAGGGCAAACGATACACCGATTCGATCTCATCTCTGTTTGCTCCGATGATGGATCTTCATCCCCCGCCCGGGGGAGAGTCGTGTTGTTCGACCATGGAAATCTCCGATTGTATGCCGGCCAGAGAGTGCAGATGCGGGGAAGTATCAGATTGAAAATGGACCGTCCCGAACGCTTTTACATCGGTTCTGGGCAATTGGTTTCTTCTTTCGGCTTCGCTTCACCATTTTATAGACGCCGTGCATTGGTTCTTAGAGCTCTCCTCGGTCAAATCGAGAATTTGGGATACCCGGCCTCCTCTCTCTTCAAAGCCCTCTTCCTGGGAGTTCGTGATGAAGTGCCAGAGATCATTCAACAGGGCTTCGTCAATACGGGAACATGCCATTTTCTGGCGATATCAGGACTTCATGTTGGAATTGTATGCGTTGTTGTTCTCTTTCTTACCCGGATGCTCCGACAGCGATTCTTGAGATGGGCACTAGCAAGCGCTCTTCTGATGCTGTATCTCTTTCTTGTTGGGCCTCGGCCATCGATGGTGAGAGCTTCCATCACCGCAATGGTTGCCGGGCTAAGCACGTTTCTGGACCGAGACAGCAACCCGCTCAATCTCTTCGGTCTCGTTCTTCTCGCTATTCAGCTGATCGATCCATACTCTGCATACTCACTCGCTTTTCAGTTGTCGTTCCTTTCGGTAGGGGGCATTCTTTTTATTGGAAGAGCTCTCTACCGCTCCTTGCAAAGGTACGTTCCCGCTGCTATTGGCGTGCCTCTGGCATACTCGGTAGGCGCACAGCTTGCCACAGCGCCAGTTCAACTTGCTTTTTACGGCATCTACTATCCCGTTGGCGTGATCGTCACGGTTCTCCTGATCCCACTTGTGAGTTTCTTTATCTGGTGCGGTCTTGCGTTGCTCATTCTCGATTCAATTGCGCCCTGCTGGTTCGGGGAAATTGGCCGGATCATCATGCATGCTCTCTGCAGGGG
This sequence comes from uncultured Spirochaetales bacterium, assembly GCA_964561715.1. Lineage (GTDB taxonomy): Bacteria > Spirochaetota > Spirochaetia > SZUA-6 > CAZLRN01 > CAZLRN01. The sequence goes on along the minus strand of CAZLRN010000182.1, from coordinate 5,948 downwards.
AATTCTTGCAGTACTTGAGGTATTCTCGAACACTCCAGGGTTGACGAAATCCTTTTTACCGTACTATTGGTACCTCTTGGGGATAGGAATCATGTTCAGGTTGAGGATAGGAATCGCCCTTGCTCCTGGAAAGAACCTCACGTCAATCCGCAGTACTCTCGAGAGCGAAAATGAGGAAGGTTTTAAGCTGTGAACTACAATTCGCCAAGAGACATCGAGAAGATCATCCGAGAACTCGGCATTGGGCTTAAGAAACGTTGGGGGCAAAACTTTCTAATCAACAGGGGAGCGAGAGAAAAAATAGTAGACATTCTCACTCCCCAATCCGGCGAGCTCTTATGGGAAATCGGCCCGGGCCTGGGCGCTTTGACCGAGCTATTGATGAGAATGCAGAACTCTCTCATACTCTTTGAAATCGACTGGAAGATAATCGGATATTTGAGGAACTCCTTCGGCGGTCATTCAGCCGTGGAGATCATTCCCGGCGATGTGCTGAAGACGTGGAAAGAAACGCAAGACCGGCGGGGGACTCCCGATCGAATCGTTGGAAACCTGCCCTATCACTCCGCCACAGCCATCGTCGCGTCTTTCTGCGAAGAAAACCTTCTTCCAAAGAGAGCTGTCTTTACCGTGCAGAAAGAGCTTGCTCGTCGAATGACCGATCCTCCCGGAAGCAAGAACTATTCTGCTTTTTCGATTCTTTGCCAATCCACCTATGACGTCTCTCGTCATGGCGAAATCAGCCCAGGTTCCTTTTATCCCGCGCCACAAGTCGTGTCCTCGATCATCGAACTGCAGCCACGAACCCAGGAGCCCCTGATCAAAGACCGCAAGCTTTTTTCGGCTCTTGTTCGCGCCTTTTTTTCCTCGAGACGAAAGACTCTGCGGAACAACATTCTCAATAGTCCTTATTTAAAGGATTTCGACTCAACGCGTATTGAACAAACTGCCTGCGAAGTGGGATTTGATATCTCTCGGAGAGCAGAGGTGTACTCGCCGGATGATTATATTCGTTTAGCGAATCGCTTGTCTGAGTAGGCTATATTATATCCATTTCCTTTAGTAATGATTTCAGCCCCTCTCTGTTTTCCCGCTGCATAGGGCACATTGGGAGCCGGTAAGTTTCTTTTATCAGCCCTTTCATCGACATCGCCGCTTTGATGGGGATGGGATTTGTCTCGACAAAAAGTGCTTTGAAGAGTGGCAACAGGTCGAAGTGTTTCCTGCGTGCTTCCTTAAAGTTCCCTTCCAACGCCTGCCCGACGAAGTCGGCCATCTCTTTGGGCAGCAGATTACTGGCTACCGAGATCACTCCGCTTCCGCCCAGAGCCACGAGAGGAAAGGTCATATTGTCGTCTCCGGAAAGCACAACGAAATCCTTTGGCTTGCGTGAAATAAACTCCATGGCTTGTGGTAGATTGCCAGTTGCCTCTTTGACCCCGACTATGTTTTTATGTTTGGCTAAACGAAGCATGGTTTCGTTGGCGATGTTGACTCCGCACCTGCCCGGAATATTGTAAACAATAATCGGAAGATCGACCTCATCGGCTATTTTTGTAAAATGCTCGAACAACCCCTGCTGGGTTGGCTTGTTGTAGTAGGGAGATACTTGGAGAGTAGCTGCTACTCCCAATTCCTTGGATCGCCTGGACAGAGCGATGGCTTCGACCGTGGAGTTAGAACCGGCGCCTGCAATGACTGGAACGCGACTTGCAGCCTGTTCGACAACGATCCTAACGATATCGATGTGTTCTTCATGGCTCAACGTCGGGCTCTCGCCGGTTGTTCCCATAGGGACCAAGCCGGCTATCCCGTTTTCTATCTGAAAGTCGACAAGTTTCCTCAAGCTGTCTTGATCGACACTTCCGTCGCTCTGGAAGGGTGTAACCAGGGCAGTATAGACTCCTGCAAACATTGCTTCCTCCTAGTCTTTGAAAAACTCTTCGATGAAATCCTCGATGTTGAACAAACCACGTTTGCCATCGAGCCACTCTAGAGCCATAACCGCGCCAAGGGCAAAACCTTTCCTGCTCCGAGCGGTATGGGTGAGCTCAATAGTGTCGGCCTCCGAATCGAGTATGACCTTGTGAATTCCCGGTAGACTGCCTCCTCTGACCGATGCAAAATGAAGCTCATTCGGTTCTATAGCTCGGTCGAGTTTTTCTGTTACAAGGGAAGTTTTGCGATCGTTATTCTCCAAAATGATTCGCGCAATCGAAAGAGCTGTCCCAGAGGGAGAATCCTTCTTTTTTTTATGGTGAAGCTCGTAGCCAAGAATATCATACTCGCTGATCGGACTGCTGAGGCGCGCCGCTTGAGATACGAGCTTGAAAAAAAGATGAGCGCCAATCGAAAAGTTGGGTCCGTAGAGAAGCCCTATGTCCCCGGACTCCACGATTTTTTTAACCGTTTCCAGCTCGTCATACCATCCTGTTGTACCGACCACGGCATTCAGCTTGAACCTTTTGTACAATTCGATATTCTCCAGAACAGCAGTGGGAACTGAAAACTCAATGGCTCCCTCGGCCTCGCTCGCAGCAGCCTCAGAGAGAACCTCCGCATCACCACCAACGGGATCGACGCGAGTGACGATGTGATGTCCTCGTTCCTCGGCCACAGCTTCTATCTGTTTGCCCATCTGGCCGTAACCAATTAAGGCGATGTTCATCGGTCTCTTAATACACCATATTGATTTTTTTGTAAATATCTGAAAAGTTTCGGGGAGGCATATGAACGTAGGCGTTTACGGTTTAGGTCGATTTGGATACTTCTGGGCCCAGTCTCTGGCAAAATACTTCAGCGTATCAGCATACACTCGATCCGATGCGCGCAAGACACCGGACGGTGTGCAGCGGGTCGATGAAGAAGAGGTGCTCAAATCTCAGGTTGTGTTTATTTGCACGGCCATATCAGCCTTTGAAGAGGTGATTAAAAGAATAGGGAGCAGACTCCCACCTGGAACCCTGCTGATCGACACGTGCTCGGTGAAAATGCATCCTGTAAGCCTCATGAAAAAATATGTCCCCGAGGAAGTCGAAATTCTGGCAACTCATCCGATGTTTGGTCCCGATTCAGCACGCGATGGATTTGACGGACTTCCTATGGTTTTATGTCCAGTGCGAATCAAAGAGGAGAGACTATCCAGATGGAGATCGTTTTTTGAGAAGCTCGGATTGAGGGTCATGATCATGACACCCCAACAGCATGATCGAGAGGCGGCCTTCACGCAGGGTATAACGCATTTTGTTGGGAGGGTGCTGGCAGATCTGAATCTGGAGACCTCGAACATTGCTACCCTTGGATACAGGAAGCTCCTCGAGATCAGGGAACAAACCTGCAACGATCCATGGCAGCTTTTTCTCGATTTGCAGCGCTTCAATCCCTACACTGAGGAGATGCGACAAAAGCTGAACCGGTCTTTGATGCGCATTTTAGAGCAATTGGAATCTTAGCTTGAGAACAGGATTCTCATCCCACAAGTTTCTGAACTTGACACCAGGATAGGTGTCTAATACCATAGGTCCGAATAATTTCGATTTCGTCCTGTACCGGGCGATGACCAGAGGAACATATGGCAGAAGTAAGAATCAAAAAAATCGACGAGAATGAAATAGACACGATACTTGCAGAGGATATTGATTTTCAGGGCGTCTTGAGCTTTGACAAACCTCTTATGGTGAAAGGTCGATTTAGAGGAGAGATCAAAGCCATGAGCGATCTCTACGTCGGGCCGGAAGCAGTTGTAGAAGCCAAAATAGAGGCTAACCTCGTCTCAGCTCGCGGTACCATCAAGGGCGATATCATTGCCCACAGACGGGTCGAGCTCTTTTCCAGCGCCACGGTGGATGGTGACATCATTACACCCGATCTGGAGATGGAGCGAGGGTGCCGTCTAAACGGCTACTGTAAGATGGTCAATGCTGCTGCTATGCAGGAGAACTCAGACTGATGAGACGATTGATACTTATGCTCTTGACCCTCACTTTGGCGCTCGTTGCTCTGTCGCAGGAGAGACCCGACGCGCTGAGGCTTTATAGAGAAGGCAAATTCGCCGAGGCTGTGAAGGTTTGTAAAGACGAGCTCGAAGTGCTTCCCAGGAACATGGATTCATACACTGTCATGGGCTGGAGTCTCCTGGCGCTCAAGCGCTATCAGGAAGCGTATGACCAGGCCGCCAATGCATTGAAGATAGAACCTTACGACCACAGGATTTTGCAGATCGCTGGAGAAGCTCTGTATTATCTGGGCGATAATAGGAGGGCGCTCAACTTCTTTGAGCAGTACGTCTCTATCGCACCTACAGGCACGCGTATTGCAGACGTTTACTTTTTAATGGGAGAAATTTATATCCGTTTGGGTGAGTACAATAACGCAGATATAGCCATCTCTACCGCTCTCCATTACGACAATCAGGATGCGAAATGGTGGGCCAGGCTCGGGTATGCCAGAGAGATGAATAAGGATTTCCAGTGGGCGCGCGAGGCATATGAAAATGCTCTCAAGCTAAATCCCAATCTCATCGAGGCAAGGCGCGGACTGGAATCAGTTCAAAAGAAGCAAAGCGGCGGATGAGGATTGCTTTCCGTACCTTTGGATGCAAGCTGAATCAATACGAAACAGAATCCCTGGCTCATGCATTTGCATCATCTTTCTTTACAATCGTACCTGAGTCTCTCGAGGCCGACCTCTATGTGGTAAACTCCTGTGCCGTCACCTCAAAGAGCGAACAGAAGGTCCGGGGCTACGTGAGAGGCCTCTCCAAAGCCCGCCCCGATGCCCTCATCATCGCTACAGGTTGTTATGCCCAGGTGAATGGATCGGCCCTCGGGGACCTTTCGGGCAACGTCGTGGTGATCCCCCAGGATAAGAAAGGCAGTATTCATGAACTAGCAAAAATATTGCCTCGCCTCAAATGGGAGGATACCCACCGTGAAAAATTTCTCCTAACGGCATTGAGGGATTTTGCCCAAAGTCTGGCAGGCTCTACAACAGATGCCTTTCGCTACGAGCTGAATCATTTCATCTTTCACTCTCGAGCCTTTCTCAAGGTTCAGGATGGATGTGATTACCGATGTTCGTACTGCCTGATACCGCAAGCCCGGGGACCCTCGGTGAGTCTCGATATCGATGTGGCTGTAGCGAGGGCCAATGAGCTGGAGCATGCCGGTTACAGAGAGATCGTACTGACGGGAGTTAACATAGCTGCTTACCACTTTGGCAGCATTGGTCTTTCGGAGCTTATCGAGGCGCTCCTTGCGGCCACAACCCGATGCCGATTCAGGTTGTCGTCGCTTGAGCCCGAAACCGTCGATAAAGGGCTTCGGAGAATAATCACGGATAAGCGGGTCTGCCCGCATTTCCATCTTCCGGTGCAGTCCGGCTCGAACAGGATTCTGCGATTGATGAATCGCAGATACAATAGAGACAGGATTTTAGATTCTCTCGAGATGCTGCGACACGCAAAGCCGGAAGCCTTTATCGGCGCAGATTTCATAGTGGGTTTCCCTGGAGAATCTGACGAGGATTTCGAGGACACCGTCGATCTGATAAATACCATGAAACCTGCAAAGTTGCATGTCTTTCCCTATTCCCCCCGCCCTGACACGCCGGCAAAAATGTTTTATAGACAAGTCGAAGATCGCATCAAGAAAGATCGTGTTCACGTGCTGACTTCCCTGTCAGACCAGCTCTTGGATATCTATACCAGAAGCTGGCAGGGCAGATTGCTCTACGCAATCATCGAAACTTCGGATTCCTTTGGCGCTAGCGGCAAAGGCCTTTCTGAGAACTATCTAAAACTGATAATCGACAATCTGCCGGCGGCAGGTATAAACCCGGGTAGCTTGGTCGAGTGCCGACTGGAGGAGCCAGGAAATCCCAGCGGAGCTAAATTCTATAGGGTTTTTGAGTGAGCCTTATGCAGAATGAGCGTTAAGCATGTATTTGGA
>CAZLRN010000181.1:0-8593 GCA_964561715.1 uncultured Spirochaetales bacterium | reverse complement strand
ATTCTTCTCATGGCGGGAACAACAGGAAAGCTGGCACAGGGAGTATTCCTGCTTTTTGTGTACTCTGCTGGGCTGGGTTTGCCTTTCCTGCTCACCGGACTATTCTTCTCCTTTGCTCTACAGCAGTTCAATAAAATCAAGCCCCACCTTTCTACAATTCAAAAAATAAGCGGTGGATTTCTCATCCTGATAGGAATCTTGATTCTTCTCGGCAGGCTTCAGAGACTGAACGTACTACTGGCCACACTCTCGCAGAATCTATACAGCTGGGATCAGGCAAATCCGCTTCTATCCAGATTGATATTCGGAATTATTTTTATCGTCATAGCAGCGGTTATTCTCATTTCATATATTCGACGAATTAGGATCGATTCGCAGAAAAGCCATGCTGATCCAAGATTGTCAGCTTCTGAAAATGCTGGAATGGATAACCCGGCAAAAAATCGGCTTATAAAGCCAATACGGATCCTGCTAATTCTCGTTACCGTTGTATTTTCGGTCCTCATATTAACGGGTGCTCTCAATATTGCAGGCCATTTGGCGAGCTGGATAAGCTTTCAGGGGCTCTGACCTGAGTCTCGGCTATCCGTTATCAGCAAGCCAACGAAAGCCCTCCTCTTGAAAACAGTCGTCTTGGCTAAGTTAGCGGGAGTTCCTGTCTTAAACAGATGCGTTTCGAAATCTCTCCCCCCCCTTGAGTGAGCTAAGTTGACCGAGGTCCATATTGCTGCTAAGATCAATCAGCCGGCAATTCAGGAACTCTCATGCGTGAGGTAACAAGAGAAAAGCTCGCAAAAGACAGGGCGCGTGATTCGGGCTACCGAAAGGCAGCTCAATTTTTGATGCTCCTTGGACCGGACGAAGCAGCTAATGTAATCAAACACCTTTCACACGAAGAAGTCGAAGGCGTGACGCTGGAGATCGCACGAATTCAAAGAGTCGACGAAGCTGATGCGAAAAGGATTCTCGATGAGTTCGGTTGTCTCGTAAGATCCAGAGATCTGGTAGCTCAGGGAGGATTGGGCAAAGCACGGGAAATGCTCATTGCAGCATTTGGTGAGGAGAAGGGAGAAAGCTTTTACAACAAGCTCAGGCTGAGGGCAGCCTTTCAGCCCTTTGCCTTTCTCGAAGATCTGGACCTGGGACAGGTCGTAATACTGCTCAAGGATGAATCCACGCCTGTTGTGAGTCTGATTCTTGCCTATCTCGAGCCGAAACTGGCTGGACGCATCTTGAGTTCCCTGCCACCGAGCGCTCAAAAGGATATCGTAAAGCGCATCAGCCGCATGCGCACTGTCACACCTGAAATCATTCAACAGGCTGAGCAGTCTCTGAGAGACAAAATCCGCTCGCTCGGTGAAGTTGTGACTACGGAAATTGACGGTAAATCTGCTTTGGCTAGTATCCTGGAGCACCTCGATCTGCGGACAGAAGAGATATTGCTGGATGATTTGGAAGATCAGGATCCAGAGTTGGCTGAGACGATTCGCCATCAGCTCTTCAACATCAATGTCGTTTTGAGAATCCGGGAGCAGGATTTAGAACGGATTCTGCGAGACTTCGAAGATCGCGAATTGGCTCTCGTGTTGAAGGGAAAAGAGGAGGCGATTAAAGAGAGAGTTCTTCAAAACGTATCCTCGAGGCGGAGAGAGCTGATCAAAGAGGAGTACGAAGTGCTGGGCGAGGTTCTGAGAAGAGATGTCGATAAACAGACTCTCGAGTTCATGAATTATGTTAAAAACGCTGTCGACAACGGAGAGATCGTCCTTCTGGACAAGGATGAGGAATATATAGAGTAGTCACCCAAGTCCTGCTGGGATATAACCCGATTCCAATCGGAATATGACCCAATTCCGATTGGGATGCAAGCCGATTCCTATCGGGACGATTCTTTTGGCATCTGCGCAAGATCGTCGCATGGAGGTTATGTGTATTCTGAAGCAACCGCATATCTGCTCTGGTTCCTTTCAGGATTTGGAGCTTTGGGTCTGCACCGTTTTTACGTAGGTAAGATAGGAAGCGGGCTGCTCTACTTTTTCACCGGTGGCGTTTTCATGATTGGAGCCTTGATGGATTTTTTTTATATCCCAACACTGGTGCGCGAGGCGAATTTGTCACAGCGATACCGAGAGGTGCTTCAAGATAGAATAGAAAGCAACTCTCCTCGCGCTCATGTGGGAAGAGCTAAAGATTCTGTAGAAAGAATTATCCTCAAAACAGCAAAAAAAAACAGGGGCATGGTCACCTCGAGTCAAGTGGCTCTAGAGGGTGATGTTACGATCGACGAAGCTCAAAAATATCTGGAAAAACTCGCTGCAAAGGGTTTTGCGGAAATGAGAATCCGCGAATCCGGAGGAATTGTCTTTTGTTTTCCGGAGTTCCTGGATCAAACCCAGGGTGATTCCAATCTATCGGAGCTTTGATATTGATCATCGGAGAACGCCTCATAGATTTCGCGCGAGAGACACTGGTCATGGGTATACTCAATTGCACTCCGGATTCATTTTACCCGGGGAGTAGGATACCCACATTAGAGACCGCCCTACAAAAGGCACGAGACATGGCCCGCCAAGGCGTTGATATAGTGGATGTAGGTGGCGAATCGACACGACCTGGCTCCAAGAAGGTCACGGCTCAAGAAGAAATCGAACGAATCTGCCCAGTAATCGAAGGCATCGGCAAAGAACTGGATACGATCATCTCTGTCGACACGACAAAGGCCGTAGTAGCGGAAGAGGCCGTGAGAGCAGGGGCTGACATGGTGAATGATATCTCGGCGCTGAGAGGGGACGAAGAGATGAAGCATCTCGTGGCGAGGATCAAGGCGCCGATTGTACTCATGCATATGCTGGGTACTCCCGAAACGATGCAACAGAATCCTTATTACGAAGATACCATTGGAGAAATTGAATCCGCACTAGAGGATTTTATCGGTGTAGCGCTTGAGGCTGGAATCGCGCGTGAAAATATCATTATTGATCCGGGTATCGGATTCGGAAAACGGCTAGAGGACAATCTGCTCATCCTGCGCTATCTTGGCCGCTTCAAAAAGCTTGGATTTCCTCTCCTGATAGGTCTTTCTAGGAAGTCTTTTCTGGGTTCAGTCCTTGATTTACCAGTGGAAGACCGCTTGATCGGCACCGTCGTTGCAAACACAATAGCGATTCTGAACGGTGCGGATATCGTACGGGTTCATGACACTTCCGAAGCGGTACAGATGGTTCGTATTATTGGGGCTATTAAAGATGCGGAGCCGAAAACGGTGCAATAAGAGAAGAGAGATGCTCTGAGCGGTAACTTTAAGGTTCGAGGGGTTGGAATTTGGATTGGTTGAATGGTATTTGGATTTTTCGGGACTATATCAAGCCTGCATTGGATATCCTGATTCTCGCATTTCTCATTTACAAAGGATATCAAATTCTCGTTCAGACACGTGCTGTGGAGCTGATCAAAGGGGGATTCACTCTGGCCCTCATCTATGTGGCAGCGTTTTTCTTGCAGCTCAAGACGCTTCTCTGGATCCTCAACCTCTTTGGCCCAGGAATTGTTATCGGTATCGCTATCATCTTTCAGCCGGAGTTGAGGAAGATTTTTACGAGAATCGGGCAACAGAGCTGGTTTCGACTTCAACAAAGCACAAACCCCCATTTCTTCGAATCCATCATCAATTCCGTCGAGATTCTTTCTGATAAGAGATGGGGCAGCCTGATCGTCCTCGCCAGACAGGTTGGTCTCAAGAATATAATAGAGACGGGAACGAGAATCGACGCAGAGGTCTCCTCAAGCCTTATTCTGACGCTCTTCGGAGAAGACACGCCGCTGCATGATGGAGCTATTGTCATTAAGGAGGGGAGAATCGTAGCTGCGGGATGCTTTCTTCCCCTCTCCGAACAAACCGATATTCGCAAGAGCTTTGGAACACGCCACAGGGCAGCTCTGGGATTAGCCGAAGAGACAGACGCCGTGGTCCTCGTCGTATCCGAAGAGACCGGCGCCGTTTCGATCGCTTACGATGCAAACCTCCTGTATGACTTGACGATCGAGGAGCTTTCGCATCGATTGAAAATGATATTCGAATACGCCGCAGAAGAGGAACCCGTCCTTGAGGACTAGATCGATACTCAGCAGCGTTATAAGCAACTGGCCGGCAAAAATCCTTGCTTTCACGGTCGCTGTCCTACTCTTTGTCTTTAACCGAATGAACAATCTCAAAGAGAGGGATGTCGAGGTCCTCTTAGATGTGATTCTCCCAAAGGGCTATGCGATTGCAGCACCCTATCAAGAAAAAGTCAGCGTGAAAATCAAAGGAGACGATGAGGAGAGCATATCAAAGATAACTGCAGAGGACTTCTGGGCATTCGTAGATCTTTCAGAGTACGCGAGGGAGGACGAAATTACGCTTCCCGTTCGCTACACAAGAAAAGGGCCAGCTCTCAGTTCTTCGGTGTTCGTCGATAGTGTGCAACCGACAGAGGTCCAGATTTCTCTCGAGAGAGAGCTGACTCGAACTATCCCTATCAGACCGGTATTCAAGGGTATGCCGCAGCAGGGGTACACCCTCAATCGATACTCCATGAATCCCGCTACAGTAAACCTCAAAGGTCCCCGAAGCCGGATCGAAGCCCTTAAAGGCATCTTGACCGAAGAGATTGATCTATCGGGTCGCAGGAGCGACTTCAGTCTTAAGGTAAAAGTGGTAAAGCAGGATCCCTTTATCGAAATTTCGAGCCAGGAGATTGTGGAGTTTCAGGGCATTATCAAAGAGATAATCATGCAGAGGGAGTATGTCGGAGTCCCTATAACCGCGGTCAATCTGCCGTCATATCTTACCTGGGATAGCCAAGATCTGGTCTCGAGCATATCCCTCGAGGGCCCTAAGCTTTTCCTGGAAGCTCTTCAAATAGAGGACATCCGTATGAATATCGACCTCGAGCGAGTAAGATCTCCAGGTGAGTACACCTTTGATGTCATACCAGCTGTCCCCCCCGGCCTCGTCATTCGAGGCTATAGCCCGGAGCGGATTAAAATTATCGTACACACGAGGAAGGATGGAAATGGATGATCATCGGTGTCGGGATTGATGCCGTCAACATCGAGAGGTTCAATCGATGGAAAGATAATCCTCGCCTGTTTGCCAGATTCTTCCATCCCGAAGAGATTGAAATGGCCAATAGAAGAGGTAGCATGAGAATGCACTCTCTGGCTGCTCGATTTGCAGCTAAAGAGGCGTTTGGAAAGGCGCTCGGGACAGGACTGGCGGGCTTTTCCCTCAAGGAGTGCGCTGTGCTCAATAATAGCCGTGGTAAGCCTGACCTCGTTCTGCATGGAAGGGCGAAAATAGCATTCGATGCCGTAGGAGGCCAGCGGCTATTTGTTGCTCTCACTCATGAGCACGATTATGCTATTGCGGTAGTGATAATAGAGGGGAAAGATGAATAGCGCGAAGACGAGAAAGGTCACATTTTTTTCAAAAGAAGCAATCTCGTGTCCTGTATGCGGGGCTTCGTTTCACAAGGAGGAATTACTCTCGGGCAGCGGGCGTCTCATAGCCGGGGATCTCACAGATGAGCTCCGTAGACTCTATGAGCCTTCCAAGAAATACGGCGCCATCCATCCTCTTATCTATTACCTCTCAGTGTGTCCTGTCTGTCTTTACTCCTCTTTTCCAAAGGATTTCTTGGAACAGAATACTGAGGATCAAATCATCAATAGACTGAGAGAGCAGCGGAAACGACGTATGTCAGATATTTCGCCAATCTTCAAGAAGCTGGATTTCACATCAGCCAGAGGAATAGAGGAGGGAGCGGCAAGCTACGTTCTTGCCCTGATGTGTTACGATTGTTCGACAAGGCGCTTTGCACCGACCATAAAGCAGGCTATCTGCGCCGTCAGGGCAGCCTGGCTTTTTAATGACCTGCACAGAAACCAACCGGATCAGAATTACGACTACCTCTCCAAGCTCTTCTATCGCAAGAGCCTCTTCTTCTATCATCTTGCGGTTGAGAAAGAGCAGACTGGAGGAGAATCTATGGGAAGTGTCGCCCATCTGGGCCCGGATGTGGACAAGAACTACGGCTACGATGGTGTCTTGTATATGACGGGACTATTGGAATACAAGTATGGGCCCCAGAAAGATCCAGCCAAGCGCATCAAGTACCTAGACCGAGCACGGAAGATCATCTCACGGGTTCATGGCATGGGCAGAGCGTCAAAGGCAAAACCATCAGTCATTCTCGACAAGGCGAAAGACATGCACCATGAAATGGGAGAACAGATCAGGATTCTGCAGGGAGATGAACCGGCGGAATGATCAAGCGAAACGTCAAACTGATCCTCGCTTACGACGGCACCGATTTCGCTGGGTGGCAGATCCAAAAGTCAGAACGAACAGTTCAGGGCACCCTCCAAACAGCGCTCGAAAGAATGCACAAACACAAGGTGAGAGTCACGGCAGCAGGCCGAACCGATGCCGGCGTCCATGCCACAGGCCAGGTAGCTAATTTTCTAACTGACTTAAATATCCCTGAAGCAAAGCTCACAGACGCAATCAACTCCTACCTTCCCCTCGATGTGAGGGTGCAGGATAGCCGGATCGTGCCCGAGAGCTTTAGCGCCCGGCGTTCGGCCAAAATGCGCATCTACAGCTATCGAATCAACAACTCAAAGGCTGAACTCCCACACCTGCGCCGTTATTCGCTCCACATAAGAAAAAAACTCGATACGGTGCATTTGAATCGACTCGCTGCTGTCCTGATGGGCAAACACGATTACACCGCATTTTCCGCTGCCGGAGACCTAAGCAAATCAAAAGTGCGCCGCATCTACTCTTCCTGCTTTTACCCAGCTGGACCCTTTATAATCTACAAAGTCGCTGCGGGATCGTTTCTGTGGAAAATGGTTCGTAGCATCGTCGGCACCATTTTAGAGATAGAGGCCAGGCAAGAGGATGAGCGGGAAATGGCGGAGATACTGCAGTCAAAAGAAAGAGAACGGGCTGGGCAAACGGCACCGGCTCGCGGATTGTTTCTAGAGAGAGTTCTATACAGCGATGAAAATGACACGTTATTCGCCATCTGATTTCAGAAGTCTGCTAAACCTGATCGAAGACTATGTGCGCTGCGGTTTTAGACAGGATCACGCGAAAGAGGAGGATGAGCCGCCAGACCGAAATCGCCTTCTTGCAGCGCTGGCAAAGGAAGTAGCCCGGTGCAAGAAGTGTGGTCTCTGGAAAGGGCGCAAAAAGGCCGTGCCCGGTACCGGAAGCGCCGAACCCTTAGTCGTTGTCGTAGGGGAGGGTCCCGGAAGGGAAGAGGACAACAGTGGACTACCCTTTGTCGGTAGGGCGGGTCAGTATCTGGACAGGTGGCTGTCTGCTGTCCAGATCGGTCAGAATCAAACACCCCTGAGTCGCATTACAAACACCTTTATAGCAAACATCGTGAAGTGCAGACCTCCCAACAACAGAGATCCCTTGCCGGAAGAATCGGAGGCCTGCCGGTCGTATCTCGAGAGGCAGATCGAAATTCTAAAACCCAATGCTATTCTCAGTGTGGGTAGAATCTCAGCACAGATTTTAACGGGCACCCCATCAGGAATAGGCGCCCTTCGTGGTAAGGTCTATCACTACTTGGGCATCCCTCTTGTTCCGACCTACCATCCCAGTGCGGTACTGCGCAATCTGGAGCTCCGCGCTCCTGTTTGGGAAGACCTCAAGTTGCTTAAGTCACTACTTGAAAATGCATAGATTTGTCGAGGTTGTCTTCAACATTCCCGTCGACAAGAGGTTTCTCTATTCGGTTCCTGAATCATCACTGATTGAGCAGGGAAGCAGGGTAGTGGCACCCCTCGGCAAAAGGAATCTACCCGGCTTCGTCGTTTCTGAAATCAAAGAGCCTGCGCAGCTCGAATTTGACGTTCGGCCACTTCACCGCATCGTTGATGAGAGGGCTCTCATCAATAGCGATCTTTTTTCACTGGCCGAGTGGATTTCCCGGACCTACATGTGCTCCCTGGGCGAGGCTTTAGGAACGATAATACCCAGCGCCAAGCGAGAAAAGGATACGCTAGACCTATATCCTTCAGTGACAACAGAATTCAATCGCAACTTCAAACTAGCTTCTCAACAGATTGATGCTATTAAAGCAATCCTGGCGGAGAGGAAAGGGACATACTACCTTCAAGGGGTAACTGGATCCGGAAAAACAGAGGTATTCCTTCAGGTGGCTAAAAAGATCTTCGAGGAGGGATACGGAATAATTTACCTCGTCCCCGAAATATCTCTCGTCCATCAGGTAGTCGAGATATTTGTAACCGAGTTTGGGAATGAAGTAGCTGTCCTGCACTCAGGCATGACCGGATCTCAAAGATTAAAATCCTGGCAAGATATCCTGGAGGGTAGGGCTCGGATTGCTATCGGTGCAAGAAGTGCGGTCTTTGCGCCCGTGCACAATCTTGGACTGATCATTATTGACGAGGAGCACGAAACCTCCTATAAATCCGGCTCGGCGCCTCGGTATCATGCCAGGCAGGTTGCATCATATCGGTGTCAAATGAGATCAGCTCTGCTTTTGATGGGCAGCGCTACACCTTCGAC
>CAZLRN010000180.1:0-8601 GCA_964561715.1 uncultured Spirochaetales bacterium | reverse complement strand
GTTTGCACCTTTCGGAAAAAACGCTTGAGGGTCCGTCGTTGGGCAGGATCTTGAGCACATCCTGGAAATGCTTCAGGGCGTTGTCCCAGGCCTTGGATTCGAAGAGCTCCTGGCCCAGGTGAAAGATATCGATCGCTTCCATCATTTTGGAATCGGTGGTTTCCTTTTCGTCGATGAGCTCATAAAGCCTCACCGGCTCGTTGATCCCGACCACTCTCACGCGGTCCATCTGCCTGGTCGTAAAGTCCTTACCTCCGGCATCATATGTGGACTGGCTAATGAGAACCCATGTACCGTACTGCTTGTTGACACCTTCGAGTCTGGAAGCGAGGTTGACCGCGCTGCCCATGATGGTGTAGTCCATCTTCTTGATCGTGCCCATATTCCCGACAACCATGTCTCCCGTATTGATGCCAATACGGGTGAGAAGCGGTCCCGGGCTCAGGTTGTCCTCCAAAAAGTGCTTGTTCAATTCTGATTCGATCTTTCTCATCCGAACGGCTGAGAGGCAGGCCCGGCGGGCGTGATCCTCGAATTCCATCGGTGCGCCATAGAAACAGATGATGGCATCGCCCTCGTACTTGTCGATAGTTCCCCTGAGATCAAGCACGGTGTCGCTCATGGCTGTGAGATACTCGTTGAGCAGCTTGACCAGTTCCGTGGGATCAAGCTTTTCCGATATTGTCGAGAATCCCTTGACGTCCGTGAACATGGCAGTCATAAATTTCTGCTCGCCGCCCAGCTCGAGCCGGTCGGGATCGTCCAGAAGGTTGTTAATGACGTCTGAAGACAAGTAGTGGGAGAAGGCGTTTCTGATATAGCTCTTCTCCTGCTCGGTCCTGATGAACTTGAACACCGTTATGACGAGAAAAGTGAAAAACACCGACAGGGCGGGGGTCAGCAGATTAACGTAAATGCCGGTGTAGACGAAGATGAGAGCGCTTGCGGCTATGACGACTAAAAGAGAGACCACGCCAACAACGATCGAAGGCAATGGCTCCATGCCCTGTATGATGAAAGTGACCAAAACCGCCAACAGGAGGGCTGCAATGGCCGAGTACCACCAGGGAAGATTATCGAGATAACGCTGGGTGAGGATCGTGTTAACCACCGATGCATGGGTGCCGACGTTCATAAAGCGCTCTTCGAAGGGGTTGACGCCAATATCTGTCGTCGAGGTTCCTATCCAGCCCAGGATACAGAAGGAATCCTTGAGGCTTTCGGAAAGCTTCTGCCTCGATATCTTCAATCCGTTGTAGATTTCCCTCGTATTCTTGAAGATATTGGGAATTCTTTCCTTCAGGTCCAGATAGTCGGCTTTGAACTCCTCGGGAAAGTCTGGGGAGGCGACGCTGGTAGCGATGTAGTCAATAACTTTCGTCTCCGCATCGCTTTCCAGAAACTCACCGATAGCGGCGAAAAAGTTGGCCCTGGTTTCCCGGTAATCCTTGACGTATTCTGTGCTGTCACCTTCGAGGATTCTATTCTTCAGAGCCTCTGCTTCCTGATAGGGCAGGAGCATATCCGAGGTGCCGAGCAGATCTAGGATACCGAACTCAGCCATGAGATTGAGGTTGTGAATCAAATTCTCCTCGTACCTTTTGTGAAGCACCAGCTCGTAGTAGGACATATGCCTGTAGCTTTCCATGAAAGGCACCTTGGGCCAGTTGATGAGAAACCTGCCATCCGTTGCCAGGGGGATATTGAGGTCTTTGACCTCGCCGCTGGGCAGTTTAGCCTCTTTGACGATAACCCGATCCGGTTTAATGATCACCTCCGGGTTCCCGAGCCAATCGAGGAGCGGAGAGAAGGCGAGTTGGGCGAAATACTTACCCCTGTATTCGTTGATCAGCTCGATCCGCCTTCTCAGGCCGTCGTCATCCACGACGATGTTGACGAATCCCGCTCCCTTTGCCCCCTCCGACACGGGGCGGATCGCCGGGCGCATTTCCGGGTAGCTAAAGGGAAACGTCCCTTCGACTGTCACCTTTTTAAGCGGCATCTTTTCCAGGATGAATTTTTTGAGATCCTCCGGAGTTTTCTCCTCTTTTACATCGAACATATTGACGGTGAAAAAGGCATTTTCGAAGAAGCGAGCCGCCTGTCCGAGGTAAAGATCGTTATCCTTGGCGATCTGCTGCACCTTGTCGAGCAAAACATGCTTTGACATCTCCGTGAGATTCGAGAGCTCTGTGATATAGTCCTCAGCATCTCTCGGACTGATAGATCCCGATCGAAGCGCAGAGAAGAGACCCGTCACGAATTCGTTTAGGGTAGAAAACTCCTCTGTAAACGACTGGGGGATTTCAGTGTCCAAAACCTCTGCGTTGAGGCCCAGCGGGCTGGTATCGACGTACTCAATATCGAATACGGCGTACTTGGCTTCGAATTCCTTCATGAGAATCAAGCCGTCGGCCATGATATCTCGGCTCCAGGGAAACAGTCCTATCTTTTCGATCGCGAAGTCATCGATATCGACAAAGAGTATCGATTTTTCCTGGGGTATCTTGGGTTTGATTTGGAGGAACATATCGTAGACTTTGGTTTCTGCGTTTTCGAAAAACTGAAAAAGGTTCAGCGCGGCGAAAATTCCTGCGATGACGAAGGGAACCAGATAATCAGACCAGTTTCTGTTGCCTTTTTTCATACTACCCCCTAAAAAACGGCACGGGCTAGGCTATAAAACGCTTCATGTTGGTCTATAAAGCGACGCCTTGCGAGCTATTAAGCGCTATGCAATTCCGACTCAGTTTCTTGTTATTCTAGCAAGATTTTCCGAAACCGGTCTGAGTCGGAATTGCTACAAGCTTGCTCTGCAAGCAGCTTGCGGAGCAAGTAGTTGGCATGCATGTAGAAAAAAGGTCAAACTGTTTCGGTTGTGGGCGCAGCCAACGATATGTAATGAAAGTATACAGGAATTTCTGCAAATTCAAAAGTGTTATTCGGGTCTTCGGCGCAAAGACTTGACATATAGAGAAATAACAAGATAGCTCTTCATTTTCTGGCAGAATGGATAGACCGCCAATAATGATGTATGTTATAGTTGGGGCATACTGGAGGATAGCACCGTGGATAAGAAATGGTTGTGTCTCTTAACTGTTCTGCTGTTTCTGACGGCCAGTGTGCCTCTCATGGCTCAGTCCAATGAGGTGATGGATGATTTTCTGGGAGAAGAGAAGGCCAGTTTTGGCAAAACGGCCTATTTCGCTCTTCTTGCGGTCAATCTGATTTCAGAGGACGCCTCTATAGACCAGGCCCTGTCCACATTGAGTCAGCAGGGGTGGGGAGTGAAGGTGAAGAAGGCGGATGACACCATCAATATGGGTGAGCTCTCCTTTCTCATCATGCGGGCTCTCGATATACCGGGGGGACTCATGTACAGGATTGCCCCGGGACCGCGCTACGCGTCGCGCTAGCTGGTTTTTCTGGGTATCGTTCCCGGTAGGAACAGACCCGGGAGGATTCCTGCTGGCGATGAGGTGCTGAGCATTCTTGGCCGAGCCCTCGAGTGGAAGGAGGAGCGGTCATGAGAAGCTTGAGATTTGCAGCACTTGCCGCTGTTTTCCTTCTTACTGGTTATTGCCTATCATTCGGGATCGATTTCGGTGGGAGCCTCGATAACTCGACCGAGTTTCAGACGCAGGTCGACGATACCCTCTTCACTCAGGAGGATCGGCTTTCGGCCTGGCTGAACGTGCCGATAGCTCGTGGTTTTGATTTCTTTGCCATGGGAAGCTACACCTTCGAGTACGCCAACGAAGAATCCAATCATTACCTTGACGTGGACCTCCTCAAGTTCGACGGAAATTTCGCGACCACGGAGGAGGGGGCGTCCAACTTCGGATTTACCGCCGGCCGATTCGTGGCCTCCGATTTCACGGGGTATGTTTTACGTCATGTAATGGACGGGGGCCAGCTGAGATTTAGACTCCCCTTTGCCAATATCAACACCGCTTTCGGTTATACGGGGCTTTTATTCAAACATGCCGCCGATTTCCGCATTTCCAAGATGGATGTTGTCGAATCGAACGATGACGATGTCTTTTGGGGACCCCCAAAAATCATTGGAGTGGTTGATGCAACCTTTCTCGATCTTATCGGCAGCCAGAGTCTGACCCTCTCGTTTGTCTTTCAGGAGGATATGAGGAATGAGGACGACGTTCTCGAAGAGGGAGAGGAGGACTTCTTCCCGGCCGAAGGTGGTCTGCTGGATACGCAGTACTTCGGGGCCGGACTGACGGGTCCAATATTCTCGTCCCTTTACTACAACACTTTCTTCTATCTGGGCACGGGTCGAACCCTCTCGTATCTCGATGACGAAGACTCGGGGACGGGCTTTTCTTATCAGTATACCGGGGTCCTCTCGTTTCTCTTTGGAGGCGGCATCAAGTTCTACCTGAGGGAGTTTCTCAATTCCAGGATAACGTTTAATTTCATCTACGCCAGCGGCGATGAGGACAGTGCATCCTTTATTGAGGGCAATTCCGACGATACGGCCAGCACCTTTGTTCCGATCAGCTATGACTCGTCTATTGCGCTCATTTTTCCACCGCAGCTGGGTAACATCATGTTGTTCGATATCAGTTACTCTTTGAGACCTTTCTCGGGATCAAAGGGTTCGATTTTGAGCAATCTGCAGACTATGCTCAAGGCTCTGTTGTTCTTCAGACCGACCTCGGGACCTATTTCCGAACCCGGACTGGACCCTGCATCGAGTGCATCATATCTCGGTACGGAGATCGATCTTATTATCAATTTCCGTCCCTTTAGTGATTTGGGAACGGCTCTGTCTCTCGGCATTTTTATGCCCAACACCGGTGAGACGTTCTTGGAGGATCAACGAGAAACCGAATTCTTGGGAAGGTTCGAGTTCTCATTTAGCTTTTAGCGATTTTTGCGCAAGGAGGCACGATATGAGGAAACTTGCGATAGTATTGATGTTATTCCTATTGGCAGCTCCGGTCTTGTTTTCGCAGACCGCGGTTGTCAAGCAGGTCGTGGGCAAGGTTGAGATAAAGGCTCCCGGACAGCAATGGACGCCGGCCACGGTAGGCATGGACGTTTCAAAGGGATCGTTTATTTCAACGGGGTTCAGAGCGTCGGCCGTCATCGAGCTGGATAACGCCGTTCTGAATGTCAAACAACTGACCCGCATGCAGCTCGAGGAGCTCATACGACGTGAAGGGACCACGACAACGGGTCTCTTCCTCAAAACCGGCAAGGTGAACGCCCAGGTTCGTTCGGTCAAGGGACTGAGTCACGACTTCAAGCTTAGAACACCGGTCTCGACCGCTGCTGTACGAGGAACGGAATGGGATAGCGACCGTTGGGAGGTCGAAGTCAAAGAGGGAGCTGTCGCTCTGATAAACCGCCTCAAGCAGGAGAGAGCGGTTTATGACGATGCGATCATTGGCGAAGGTGACGACATCATCACCGGCTCTGAACGACTTGATGACTACTCTAACGTAAGCGCCTACGCCGGAGAGGGCGGTGGTGTCACTAAGGGGTACGATTCTGAGTTCTACGGCGGCGTCATCCTGATCTTCGAGAAACCAGAGTAGGAGGGGGAAGCGATGAAGAGATTAATAAGAATAGCGCAGTTACTGGCGATCCTGGTGGTGAGCTCGATTCTATCTCTCTCCTGTATCCTGGATTCGGGGGGCTCCACGGGATCGGTTCAGTTCACCATCAAGGGAGCAGGAGACACCGCCCGCATCTACCTGGGCACAACGGATGGGGTCCTGGCGCCTATTGGTGGCGATAAGGATTACCTTCAGGTAAGTCTATCACCTACTTCAACCACCGTTACGATAGAAGGGCTTCCGGCAGGTGCTGAATACCGAGCCTTTTTCAGCCTGGGATGTATGGATGAAGGTTATTTTTGGGTCGACTGGTACGACGTATCCAGTCCCTTCGAGATATCGCCCGGGGCGAACGTCGAGGTAAGCCTCGGCGTACTCGAGGATACAGTTCCGCTCGGTTTGGACTACTCTCCCGCGCTCATGAACAAAAACGTTAAGGGTGTGGTTCATGACGGGACAGATATCTACGCTGTCACTTCGAGCACTCTGTACAAAGGGGACACCGTCCAGTTAATGACATCTTTGGTAACGCTTCTGGGAGCGTACAACATCAAATCCGTGTCACTGGGCAACGCTATGACAGCTGGCGTCGGCACAATCTGGCTTAACACGAACAAGGGCATCGTTCCGAGCACAACCGGTGGAGGTCTGACCACCAATTTTTCGACAAACCTCGGGAATGTCACGGTGCTGGAATCCGGCGCTTTCGACGACGGCGGCACCTGGTACGTTTACTATCAGAGTAGCGGCGGCCTGGGCGGTGTCGAAGACACGGATCCCCCCATTACGAGCTACGACTGGCTAGATATCGATGTAAGTGATGAAATCCAGGGTAAGCCTGTTCACGATTTTGTAACTGACAATAGTAACAACTATGGGTACTTCGCAACAGTGCTCGGTGCGTTCCGGCTGGATGGAAGAATGATTGATGAAGGCACAACAGATTTTTTAGGCGAAGACGACTTTAGCGTTCCTTATGCAGATTTTTTTCATGTGGGCGACTACATTCCCGTTATAGCGATCGATTATGACCCGGTAAATGACCTTTTTGTCATGGGAACGGAAGACGGCGTTTGGAGCACGGCGGCTGGACAGAACCCCGTGGATGATCCAAAAACCCTGGAAGCCGGAACGAACGGCAAGAGATTCCATACCGTTGCCGCTTTGGAGGGAAAGTGGGCAGCCCGTTCCGACCTTTATGTCTATGTTGACAACGGCACAACCATAACCGCTATACCCTTCAATGTGTTCCCCGACGGAATCACGGGCATGGCCTGGGACGATGATAACGATACGCTCATCGTATCAGCGGAAGAGGGACTGGTCTCCATCGCACCATAGGATTTGCTAGGCGACGAGAAGAAAGAACAATAGAATAATAAAGTAAAAAAGGGGTACCGGATCTGTTCCGGTACCCCTTTTTGTATCCTTTCAGCCTGCTTTTGAGAGCTTCTCGGTTAAAAGCCCAATCTCATTCCGAAGTTTAGGGCAAAGGAATAAGAGGAGAAACTGTAGTTGCCGTCAAAGAGAAGGACAAACCTTCCCAATTGAATCTCGAACCCTGCGGTTGTGAGAAAAGAGAGATCTGCACGGGTTATCTCCGCCTCCGGATCTTTCCCGCCTTGGGACGTATAAGTAAAGGCACCCGCCGTGGCTTCAAAATCATCTATCTTGCCGTTGAATGTGGTAATTTGGTAGTACGAAGAAAGTTTGATGAAGGGAACAAAGATACTGAATTTCTTGGATAATGCAAGATCTATCCCGAAGGTGTGAAGCCAGGTCGTGATCGATAGATCTCCAACAACGGATAAGTCTGTTCCTGAGATGTCCTGCTTAAATTCCTCTGGAAGCTCGATACCCAGATTGAAGTTCGATATGGTATATCCTACCCCGAGTGATATAGCGGGAAAACCACCTTGGTCGCTGATCAGCGGTTTCCTCAATCTCACACCGGCGTTCCATCGGTTTAGCGTGAGCCCGCTGTAGCCGATCGCACTGCCGGCCATGTCCGCCACGAATTGAGGAAAAACCGAGAGGATCAGGGTCATCTCCAGATCCAATGGCATGGCAATTCCCACGTTGAGCCGTATATAGGGGAGAGGAAGAATGGCATCCTTGTCCGTGTAACCGGTGCCAATACCCGATTCGTCGAGACCGTCGTTCACAAGGCCGTCGACGTTGAGGAGCTCGAAAACATCCTCCTTGGCCGCAAACTCGAGCAATCCCTTGGACAACACAACCGCAGGGGTCACCGCAATGAACCAGCGCGTATCATGATTAAACTGGGCAATACCTAGCCCCTCGCCCGTTAAAGCGGCCTGCTGCAGGAATGGAACCGATAATTTTCCCACCTCTTCGAGAAATATCTCGAGATCTCTTCCGACGGGCAAGAGATCGATGGAAAATACGACACCGCCAAAGAGAACTAAACACATGACCAGCAATAGTAATCGTTTCATAATCCTACACCGCCTGTCTTTGACTCTCGATCTGACTCTACAATACACTAAAATCCTAGGGTGCACCAGTACCGGAGCGACAAAAAATGATTGCTTGCGGCTGTTATACTATCATATCTAAAGCAGATACGCTAACGCAATGTAAGGAAGAATCGATGAGCAGATCAATCGATGTATATACACAAAACACCCGTCGCTTCGAGAGAGAGTTCATCGATCTGCCCTTCCGGATCTATCGAAAAAATCCTTATTGGGTGCCTTGGTTTCGCGGTGATGTACGGCAGGTATTGCGCCGAAAGCATCCCTTCTTCGATCATTCCTTTGGTGAGTTTTTGATCGCTTCCGGAGGGAGCGAAACGCTGGGACGACTGGCTGTTTTCGAGAACACCCGCTACAACTCTGAGCATGATATTAAAAGCGCCCATTTCTTCTTTTTTGATGCCTTTGAGCATGACCTGGTTACTCAAGCCCTTTTTAGCGCAGCTATCGACTGGGCACGAGAGCGAGATCTCGAAGTGCTTTTGGGACCCATGGGATTCGGCGGGGCAACAGGCGGTGGA
>CAZLRN010000179.1:0-8648 GCA_964561715.1 uncultured Spirochaetales bacterium | reverse complement strand
CATATAACCCGTGCGCATGGGAGAGCTTTCCACGTACTTTGGGGCTGCATAAAAAAACCCGACACCCGCGCTTCCCAATAGCCACTTCATGGCGCCGCAGCATAGGAAATCGACTCCCTCGTCATGCACCTGGATGTCGAGAGCGCCAACGGACTGCATGGCATCTACGAGAAGCGGGATGCCGTGTCTGTGAGCGAGGTCGGCCAGGCCTTTTACGTTGTGGCGAAATCCGGTCTGTTGGGAAACGTGGGAGATGCTCAAAGCTACGGTGGATTCATCCAGGGCGTCAGAGAGGTCGGCCTGATGAATCAGACCATCGTCCCGTCGATTTACGAAGCGGAGCTCGACATGCCGGCGATATGGCAACATCCAGGGGTAAACAGAAGAGGGATAGGCTAAGTCATCGAGTACGACATTGCTGCCTGCCGGGAAGCCGCCCTGTGGCTCGATCATCTCGATCGCCATATTCGACCCTGTACCTGTGCAATCCGTCAAGGCGACTTCGCTTTTGTCGGCTCCGATGAGCTGGGCAAACAGGTGGCGGGTCCGGTCGGCTATTTGGCTGCTTTGTCTGAAAAGCAGACTCGGGTTGTCGGCTAGCTGCCGCATGTAGCGAGCGACTGCCTTTTGACTGTGAATAAAAGCCGGTGCGATTCCTCCACTGAAGAGGTAGACGCGCTGCCGGGTGATAGGGAACAGTGCCCGGATTTCGGATGGATCAAGAGGTTTTTTCGCTTTTTCTTGAGGCATCTTTCAAATCTCTCGGTCCTCCATTATAGGGCATCGATCGAGGATTATGAAGATGAGGGAAAGGCGGCGGAATGTTGCTTTTTTGCTTTGCGGCGGAGCGGCGCCGCATCGCTGCTCCGCTGTTACGTTGCTGTGCTACTTCGCATCGATCTGTGCTCAAAGTTTCACAAAATTGCCACAATTCAGCCCCGGCTCTGCCTCTGTTGCGCTATACCCTCTTGGGTAAGTATACCCTTTCGGGTAAATAGGCCCTTTAGGAGTGTCTATGAAAGAGCTAACGAGAAAGATTGCCGACAGCATCAGGACATCAGTCATCGCAAAGATGTTCGTCATTGCGATTCTGATTCTTCTGTTTCTGATTCCCCTCGGCATGATTAATGCAGTCATAAGGGAGCGGGAGACAAACCGAATCTTCGCAGAAGGTGATATCATCAATCTGTGGGGCGGAGATCAGATTGTGGGAGGTCCCTTTCTCAACGTTCCCTACATCGTCCGGCGCAAGGACGAGGAGGGAAACATAGAGGAGTTCCGCCAGTTGGCCCACTTTTTGCCCGATATGTTGGAAATCGAAGGAGTCGTGGAGCCCGAGAGACGAAGCCGAGGGATCTATGAGGTGACGGTGTACAACGCTCGCCTAAAGGTGGCCGGGAGCTTTAGCCGCGCTGACTTCAGCGACTGGCGTATCAACAGCAGGGACATTCTATGGGATGATGCCTACCTCTCTGTGGAGTTTCCGGATATGAGAGCTCTCAAGGAGAGGGTTCAGCTCGACTGGGGCGACAGCAGGGTCGACTTTCAGGCCGGCAAGGCTTCTGTGGGTATGTTTTCGGGAGAGATGTGGGCAGTCGTGCCGGATCTGCAAGGCGCCGCTGCGCCTATCGACTTTTCGTTTGATCTTGCATTGAGCGGAGGACGGTCTCTCGGGTTTCTTCCTCTCGGAGCCGAGACCAAAGTCAAGCTCTCCTCGCCCTGGACAGCCCCGAGTTTTTCGGGATCCTTTTTGCCCCTTTCCAGGAGCCTCGGCGAACAAGGTTTTGAGGCGGACTGGTATGTTCTCTCCCTGGGGCGCAGTTATCCTCAAAAATGGAAGGGGGGTGATATCGAGCCTGGTGCAGTCCTTGAGTCTCAGTTCAGGGTCGATCTGATGATTCCTGTGGATACCTATATGAAGACACTGCGTTCGGTCAAATATGGAATCCTCTTTATCTTTCTTCCCTTTGTGACCTTCTTTCTCTTCGAAGCCTTCAGCGGGAAAAAGATCCATCCTCTTCAGTACATGTTGGTGGGTTTTGCCGTAAGCCTCTTCTACCTGCTGCTCCTCTCCGTTTCAGAGCATCTGTCCTTCGGTTTGACCTATCTCCTGGCCAGTATCGCTACTGTAGCCCTCATCACTTTCTACTCCCATTCGGTGCTGAGATCCAACGAAGCTTCGTCTTGGGCAAGAGGCCTTATTATGGCGCCGGTGCTGAGCGCTGCCTATATCTTCCTCTACGTTCTGCTCCAGTCAGAGGACTACGCGCTGCTCATAGGATCTCTGGGCCTCTTCGTCATTCTCGCCGGTATCATGGTCATCACCCGCAAGCTGGACTGGTACACCCTGGGCAGGTCCGAGGGAGCGGGCAAATCAGCTGCCGGCGGTACCGCTTCGGATAAATGACGAGTGTCATGAATGCTCGGGCAGCCATGACTCGAGCAGGCAAAAAAAAGGCGGCCCAGCGGCCCGCATTTTGTCTCCTTTCCCCGCTCCGGGAAATCCCGGTGTCGAGCTTTTCGGCTATAACTCTCAGGCTCTTTACAGAGATTGCTCTTTGACTATAGTGTGTTTCCGAAAATCCCAAAGGAGTGGCAGGTGCTCGAAAAAATTTTGCAGCAGGGTTATGCGGAGGGAAAGGATCTCAACTGCGCTGAGACGATTCTCTATGGAGCGAACGAGGCGTACGACCTTGGCTTGGATAGGGATGATCTTAAGCTTGCGGCTGGATTTGGCGGTGGCATGGCGATCGAAAGCGTCTGCGGGGCCTTGACCGGTTCGATCATGGTATTGGGAAGGCTCTTTGTAGAGGATCGGGCTCATGCCAGTCCCCATCTCAAGGAGCTCATAAAAGAGCTTCTGGTGCGCTACAGGGAGGAGATGGGATCGATCCAATGCGATGCACTGAAGGAGCGCTACAGAACCGAGGAGAAGAAGTGTCGGGATGTGATTCACAAGGCCGCCAGGATTCTGGATGAGGTCATAGAGAGCAACCGAGAGGGCTAGGCCTTCGATTGCGTCACATCGCCTTGAAGAACTTGTCGTTCTTTCTCTCGATTTCCGCTAGAGGCAGCATGGGTTGTTCTGGAGTTGGATACCGTGGTCACCTTCATTCCGATAAATCCAGCGAGAGCCGAACAGGCGACCCCCAGGACAAATGTGACAGCCTGCAGGCTCAGATACCCTCTGTTGACGAGGGCGCGGAAGAGCGAGGTGACGAGAACAAAGGGAATGAGGACTCGATACTCCCGTGAGAGAAAGGTCATGGTGCTTCGAGACACCTAGCCGCTGATACGCCTGAGGGCTTTGCGCTCCACGGGCTGGCGGTAGATCCACTGGGAGCGGAGCAGCGCGTAGCCCAGTGCCAGAACGCTGACGCAGATTATGATGATCAGGGAGGTTTGAAGAATCATGCTCTCCCTCACAATGTTCTCATTGGGGCACGGACGCCGAAACAATTAAACAATACGCATATCTATCCTTTAACTCCATTCAATTTGTGATAAGCTTGCATCATGAGCAAAACCACCGAATCCGGCAAGCTGGAAGGCGCGGCTCTTCAGAAAGATGCGCTGGTCGTGGATTCCCACAACGATACGATCGTGGCCCACATCCGGCGCGGTAATCGAAGCTTCTTCGACGAAAGCGCAGGTCCCAATGAAACCCCTTCCGGGGATGCATTCATGCGGCTCTACCACACCCTCGGAACAGTCGGGCAGATCCGAGGGCCGGAAGCGCCGCGACCGGGAGCCGCCGATATCCAGATCAACTTTCCCCTGATGCGCCGGGCAGGCATCGACGCCGCCTTTTTTGCCGTAGATGTAACACGGGCTTTGAGCAACCACCTGACCTACGCGCTCGACGCTTTTGGCTACTTTGCCGGAGAGCTGGATCGCCACCAGGGTGAGATCGTGCTGGCAAAACGAACGGCGGATATTTGCAGCGCCAGGGCTGATGGAAAGCTGGCGGCTCTCCTGGCGATCGAGCACGCTGACTGCGTGGAGGGCAGCCTCAACGTGCTGCGGATTTTGTACGAGATAGGAGTGAGGTCTATCGGCTTGACCCACAACAAGAGCAGCATGGCGGCGGACGGATGTCTCGAAGCGAGGGAGGGCGTCGGTCTTACCAGATTCGGCGTGGACTTGATAAGAGAGATGAACAGGCTCGGCATCCTGGTAGACCTGGCTCATGTGAGCGCGGGCGCCTTTTTCCATGCTCTCGAGGTATCGACCAAACCGGTGATTTTTTCCCACGGCAACGCAAAGGCTCTCTGCGATCATCCCCGCAATCTGGACGACCGGCAGCTCAAAGCTCTGGCCGAGGCAGGCGGAGTGATCGGGATGAGCTACGTGCCGGTCTTTGTCGATTCCGAAAAGCCCTCATTGGAGCGCCTCTTGGATCACATCGAGCACATCTGCGATGTGGCCGGGGTGGAGACCGTCGGTCTTGGAAGCGATTTCGACGGCGGAGGGACACTGCTCGCCGACGCCCTCGAGACGCCCCAAATCACCGAGGGGCTTCTGAAGCGGGGCTTCGAAGAGGGCCAGATTCGCAGAATCCTGGGTGAGAACACGCTGAGGGTTCTCGAGGCTGCAATCGGTTAGGGGCTTTTGGCGGCAGCGCAGCAGCCTTCTATCGATTTAGAGCTTCAGCTCTAGAGGTCGGCAGAATCGGGCCAATCGTAGGGCTCTCGCGGCACCTGGGTGGCGAGCTTTCCCCCGCTCACGTCGATAAAGGAACCTGTAACGTACGATGCCAGATCGGAAGCCAGAAAGCATACCAGATTTGCGATATCCCGCTTCGAGCCCCACCGCCTGAGCGTGAGCATATCCAGATTGCGCTCCTGCTGTTCTTGCGACGCCTCGTTGTAGAAGTTCATAGGGGTCGGCACCATGCCCGGAGCGTAGCAGTTGACAGTGATGTTCCATGGCCCCAATTCTCCTGCCAGCACCCGAGTAAAGTAGACGACCCCCGCTTTGGACGGGGCGTAGGCGCCGGTTCCGGCTCGGGGAATGATCGCCGCAAAGGAGGAGGCGTTGATGATTCTCCCCGATTTCTGCTTTTTCATGACCGGCGCCACGGCCCTGCACATCAGGAACGTCCCTTTGAGATTGACGCCCATTGTAGCATCCCACTGCTCTTCTGTAAGCCGATCCAATGGCGCATCGGCGACGATGCCGGCGTTGTTGACGAGTATGTCGATCCTTCCGTACTCTGCCACGGTCTTGTCGACGGTTTTTTGGACCTGAGATGAGTCGCTTACGTCGCAGAGGTACTGCTGCCCGATAAGTGATCGAGAGGCAAAATCCTCTTTCACCTCGGAAAGATTGTCTCTATCGATATCGGTGACGACAGTCTTCACTCCCTCCTGCGCCAGGATTGTGGCTATCTCCCTGCCGATGCCCCTTCCGGCCCCTGTAACGATGGCTACTTTGTTTTGTAGATCTATAATCACGCGGCACCTCCAGCTGCCCTGTCTGCAGAGCTTTTTGCTATTAATCCGTTCATTTCAAGATTGCCAGTAGTTGTCATAGTGAGTATGGTAGAACGCAAGGTACCATATCGTTGGCTGCGCCCGCAACCCAAACAATTTGGTCCATTTTATAAATGCAGCCAACTACTTGCTCCGCAAGCTGCTTGCAAAGCAAGCTGCTTGCAGAGCAAGCTTGTAGCAATTGTGGCTCAGATCGATTTCAGAAAATCTTGCGAGAATAACAAGAAATTGAGCCGGAATTGCATATCAAGGCCAAGGGGCCGAAGGACCAGGGCCTGCAAGCTGAGCGATGGCGTGCAACAGAAGAAGCTGAACGCATTAGAGGGAGTCCGATATGTTGTTCTCGAGGACGATGGCCGTTTCCCCAACAATGCTCGATTTCCTCTGCTGGTCTACCCAGCGGCGGTGAATCTCACAGGAACGGATGCCGCTGTTCCCGTGGAGGAGCTCTTTCACCGATACAGTTGGGGCAACTCCTGGCGCAACGGAGTCTTCGGCTATCACCACTACCACAGCACGGCCCATGAGGTTCTCGGTGTCTACTCCGGCTCGGCTACTGTGCAGCTCGGAGGAGAAGAGGGCGTTGTATGTGATGTGAAAGCCGGGGATGTCGTGGTTATACCGGCAGGGGTAGCCCACAAGAAGTTGAAGTCTTCAGGAGATTTTCGGGTAGTCGGCGCCTATCCCGACGGCCAGTCGCCCGACATGTTCTACGGTAAAAGCGAGGAAAGACCTGGGGCCGATGAAAACATCTCCCGGGTTCCGAAGCCCTCGAGGGATCCTGTCTTCGGCGAGTCCGGGCCTCTGCTCGAGCTTTGGGAATAGGCAAAGGAGAAAGAGATGGCAAAAGAATCAGTGCTGATCATGAGCTCAGCCAACATCAAATATGGCTTTGGCGCGACCTGCGAGATCGGTTTCGATATGAGAGAACTTGGTGCAAAGAGGGTGATGGTCGTGACCGATCGACGCCTGGCGCAGGAGGAGCCTGTCTCTGTGACCCTGGAATCCCTCCAAAAAGAGGGAATCGATACCGTACTTTTTACGGAGGTAAGAATCGAACCGACCGATTCCTCCCTCAAAGAGGCGATAGACTTTGCTGTCGACGGTAGATTCGACGGATTCGTCGGCGTTGGGGGCGGTTCGAGTCTGGACACGGCCAAGGCCGCCAATCTGTACTCCACCTATCCGGCTGACTTTCTGACCTATGTGAATGCGCCCATCGGAGAGGGCAAGCCGGTGCCGGGATCGCTCAAGCCGATGATTGGCGTTCCCACTACGGCCGGGACCGGAAGCGAAACCACCGGAGTCGTGATTTTCGATCTGGAAGAGATGCACGCCAAAACAGGAATCGCCCATCGGTTTATTCGGCCCGTATTGGGTGTCGTGGATCCCAACAACACTCGGAGTCTACCGAGGATGGCGGCTGCCTGCACCGGTTTTGATGTGCTCGTTCACGCCCTGGAATCCTACACAAACCTGCCCTTCGATCAGAGGGAGGCTCCGGAGAATCCCTCCCAGAGGCCAGCCTATCAGGGATGCAATCCCATCAGCGATGTCTGGGCGGCCAGGGCTATCGAGATCGTCAGCCGAAACCTCGTGCGTGTCGTTGAGAATCCGGAAGATGACGAGGGCCGCGGCCAGATGATCATTGCCGCCACCTTTGCTGGAATCGGATTTGGAAATGCGGGGCTGCACCTTCCACACGGGATGTCCTATCCGGTTTCGGGAATGGTGCGGGATTACGTTCCGGAGGGCTATCCGGAGGGACAGCCGATCATTCCTCACGGAATGGCGGTGGTGCTCAACGCGCCGGCGGCTTTCCGGTTTACAGGCTCGGCGCGACCGGAGCGGCATCTGGAGGCGGCCAGGCTTATGGGCGTGCCTACTGTCGGAGCGACGGATGAACAGGCCGGCGAAATTCTCGCCTCGGCAGTGATCGAGCTCATGAGGAAGACAGGAATGCCAAACGGCCTTGCGGCTGTCGGCTACACCGAAGGAGACCTGGACCAGTTGGTGGCCGGAACGATGCCTCAGCACAGGGTAACCAAGCTGTGCCCGAGACCGTTCACGGAGCATGAGCTCAAGGGCATCTTCCGGGACGCTCTTACCATCTGGTGAAAAGCTATTCTGTATAGAGACTCTAAATAGAAACTCTAGAGTTCAGCTTGGAGGAAAGTATGAGCTACAAAGGCTTTGTGAACGATCAGCTGCTGATAAGTCCCGAGGAGCTGAAAAAGCGCATCGAGGATCCGACCCTCTGCATGGTTGACACCCGCGCGACCCACGAGTTCGCGGCAGGACACATTCCGTGGGCCATCCATCTGGATTTTTTCAACATCAGCCTGGCTGACACGAGTCCGAGGGTATTCGATGCCTTTATGTCAATGATGGGATACTTAATGTTCAGCCGAGGAATCAGCTTCGACAGGACAGTCGTCTTTTACGAGAGCATTACAAGCATGCGGGCGGCCCGGGGCTTTTGGTTTGGCGAATACCTGGGACTGAAAGATGCCCGCCTTTTGGATGGAGGGCTAAGAGCCTGGAGCGAAGCACGATATACAGTGACTAAGGAATGCAGAGAACCCATGCGGGGATCCTTCGATTTGGAGCCAAAGCCGGAAAGACACATAGGGGTAGAGGAGCTGAAGGAGGCCCTGGTACGTGATGACTACGTCATTCTCGATGTGCGCAGCGATGACGAATACTATGGTCGAGTCGCCCGTGCTGCACGGGCCGGATCGATCCCGGGAGCTGTGCATATCGAATATACACAAAATCTGGATGAATCGGGGGCGTTCAGATCGGCGGCCGAACTGAAATCCTTATACGAGGGCGCCGGGATCACGCCGGACAAGACCGTCGTCTGCTACTGCCAGGGAGGATACCGGTCATCTCTGACATACCTGGCGCTGAGAATGCTGGGTTATCCTGAGGTCCGCAACTACATCGGGTCGTGGAAGGAATGGGGCGACCGGGAGGATCTACCCCTGGAGATTCCGGAGGGCGAGTAGGAGGCCGAGGAGGATAGAAATGTTGAGATTCGGTTGCTGTGTGCGGGCAGAGCCTTCGGCTGTTGACCTCGAGCGTGGGCTGGCTGCTGTCAAAAGGGCAGGTTATGACTACGGGGAGCTGCGCCTGAGCAGTATAGCCCAG
>CAZLRN010000178.1:0-8726 GCA_964561715.1 uncultured Spirochaetales bacterium | reverse complement strand
GCTTTGAGTTTGCTAATCGCTAGATGGACAAATTGATTTAAAAGCCAATCTATGCTACCTGTAATTCAATTTCAGTCTTCGGCAATTTGCCGGAGCAGTAGTTACAGATAGGCAGCTACACGAAAAACATCGAAATCGGAAAGGATTAGTAAAGGTGAACACTGAGATCGAAAGCTTGTATAAGCGCAATCCCAAGCCAAACAAGGTCTATGATGTAGTTGTTGCCGGGGGAGGGCCGGCCGGCCTCGGCGCAGCGCTGGCGGCGGCAATTACGGGAGCTGATACTCTCTTATTGGAGGCGCGCAGCCAGTTCGGCGGCACGGCGACTGCGGCGATGTGGATGAATATCAATTTCCTGTTCAAGGACAACAGGGAAACTGACCGCGGCGGTGTCCACAGGATTCTCGTCGACGAGATCCGCAAATGGGGGCCGGACGCATGGATGATCGGTATGCGCCTTGAGGACAGCCCATGGAACGGTGGAAACCTGGATGTTCATCCCGAGTATCTCAAAAAAGTAATTTTCGACTTGCTGGAACGTTACAGCATTGACTACCAGCTCTACAGCCCCGTTGTGGATGTCGTGAAGGACGACGATAGGATAACGGGGATTGTAGTTGCAGCTAAAGAGGGATTCGTCACGTTCAACGGTAAAACGATCATCGACGCCACTGGGGACGGAGACGTCGCATTTCGTGCCGGATGTGAAATGGAGACAGAGGGCGATGAGAATACAGGCTGGCGACCCCCTGTAACTGTAGCCTGGGCTATCTGCAACGTGGATTGTGACCGATTGTTCGAGTGGCTGAAGGAACCTATCGAGCTGCATAATCGCCAGTACAGCAATTTCAGAGAATTGCTCATAGCCTACCGCAAAAAAGGGTACAACTTGCCGGGATTTTCGGGCTTCCACAGGGCAACGGTGCCTGGTGTGCTATCGATTAACAGCGGAACCTCCCTTGATATGGAGCTGGACTGTTCAAAAAGCGAAACGCTGACTCTGATGGAAAAGATGGCTCTCGATCAGGCGCTGGACTTCATTCGCTTCGCCCGTGAACAAAAGCTGCCGGGGCTGGAGGAAGTCTATCTTATGAGGACAGGCGGTTATGCAATGGCAAGAGATACGCGACGTCTTGTCGGCGAATACCGGTTTACCGGCAAGGATGTGATGGAGGGAACCGACTTTCCGGATGCTATCGCCAGCAAGTACGGGGGTAGCGATCCTGTGGGAAAACAGCGACCCTTTACAGCGATCAAGCAGGGAGCGCTGTTTCCCTATCGCTCCCTCCTTCCACGCAAAGTGGATGGCCTCTTGGTGGCAGGACGCTGCAGCTCGGCCACGATGCTGGGCCATTATGGCGGCAAAAGCATAGGGAATATGATCTCGATCGGTCAGGGTGCGGGCGTGGCTGCGGCCCTATGCGCCCGGCATGACACACTTCCGCGCAACCTCGACTATCACCTCATCCAGGAGAAGCTCGAAGAAATGATGCGATAAGGGATGCAGCAGGGATGCAGCCAAAGATAAGACTATAATGGAGGATACGACTCAAAAGGATAGGAAGACCATAAAGGCCTTCTTCTTCGACATGGACGGAACGCTCGTGGATACCGAGATGCTCTGGGTTGATGCAACACAACAAGCTCTACTTGATGCGGGATACTCTCTGCCACAAAACGCACTACTCCCGATCCTGTACGGCCGCGCACAGGACGACGTGGCGGCCTCTCTCAATGCTCTCTTCCCTGATCTGGACATTCCGAGCCTGGAGGCCGGCATCCGGGATCACCACGTGAGGCTTAGCCGCAATCATAATCCGACGATCCATTCCTCAGTAGCGCTCCTTCGGAGGCTTTCCGAAGATTATTCAGTTGCCATCGTCTCCGGATCGCCCCGGGAAGACGTGGCGAGGTATATCGAGTTTCTCTCTGTTGGGAACTCGATTGCCTTCTTTCTCGGCAGCGAAGACTATGCGCCCGGCAAGCCGGATCCCGCCTGCTATCTTTTGGCTTCAGAACGTATTGGGGTGGCGGCTCCACAATGCCTCGTCTTCGAAGATTCGAACGCCGGAGTCAAGGCAGCAAAAGCGGCAGGCATGCGGTGCATCGCCCTCAAGCGCCCAGGCATGCCGGATCAGGACTTCTCTATGGCAGACCAAGTTCTCGAAGATCTCGCCGCCTTCGATATCCGAGACTGGTCCTGCTGAGATTTGAGAAAGAGATAGATGGCGTTCTTGCCGATTCGAAACCGAAAAAGTAGTTTTTTTCCAGAGGCACCGCCTAGGATTCGATTAGGCACCGCGCAAAACGCTTGACTTTTGCATCGGCTGTATCTATTTTTACCCCTCTGCAGGGTCCTGCTTCAATCATCCAGCACACGATACAGAGACAGAGGGAGCATAAAACAGAGGCATTGTTATGTCTGAGCTGAAAAACATTGACAAAATGAGAAACATCGGGATCAGCGCTCATATCGATTCCGGAAAGACCACGCTGACCGAGAGGATCCTCTTCTATTGCAAGAAGATCTACGCGATTCACGAGGTCCGCGGCAAGGACGGTAAGGGCGCGACCATGGACTCGATGGAATTGGAAAGGGAGAGAGGCATCACAATCGCTTCGGCCTCGACCAACGTCGATTGGAACGGCTACTCGATCAACATCATAGACACCCCCGGTCATGTAGACTTCACGATCGAGGTCGAGAGAGCTTTGCGGGTTCTCGACGGAGCGATCCTCGTACTCTGCGCGGTAGGGGGAGTGCAATCCCAATCCATTACCGTAGACAGACAACTCAAACGCTACGGCGTGCCACGCGTCGCCTTTGTCAATAAGTGTGATCGCGTGGGGGCAAATCCTTTCAAGGTAACCCAACAGCTGCGCGAAAAGCTGGGACACAACGCTGTGCTCATGCAGATTCCCATAGGTCTTGAAGAAAACCACCAGGGAGTCGTCGACCTCATAACCATGAAGGCACTCTACTTCGACGGGGGCGCTGGAGAGATCGTACGGGAGGAGGCCATTCCCGAAGAGCTCACCGCCAAGGCTCAGGAAACACGGGATGAGCTTCTAGACGTCGTAACGATGTTCTCGGATGACCTGGCCGAGGCTGTTCTCGAAGGAACCGAGACGCCGGTGCAGATCTACGAGGCAGTTAGAAAAGGCACCCTCTCCCAGGAACTCACACCGGTTTTTTTGGGATCCGCATACAGAAACAAGGGGGTTCAACCTCTTATGGACGGGGTCACACGCTTCCTGCCGTCTCCGGCCCAAAGATCCAATGTGGCGTTAGACCGGGACAGAGATGAACAGCCGATCGTACTCGAATCTGACAACTCCAAGCTTCCTGTAGCCTTGGCCTTCAAGCTCGAGGAGGGCCAGTACGGTCAACTCACATACGTTCGCATCTATCAGGGCAAGGTGAGCAAAGGCGACGATCTCACGAACACCCGGAGCGGAAGGAAGTTCAAAGTCGGCCGGCTGATGCGGATGCACGCCGATAACATGGAGGAGATCGATACCGCCGGCAGCGGAGACATTGTGGCGCTCTTTGGTATCGATTGCGCCTCCGGCGATACCTTTGCAGGCGGCGGATTGAATGTATCGATGACCTCAATGCACATCCCAGATCCCGTCATTTCCTTAGCCGTTAAGCCCCGGGACAAGAAAGCCTCCGACAACCTCTCTAAGGCGTTGAATCGCTTCTCAAAGGAGGACCCCACCTTCCGGACTCATGTGGACCCGGAATCCAACGAAACGATTATTCAGGGCATGGGGGAGCTGCATTTGGAGGTCTATCTGGAACGCATGCGTCGGGAGTACAACGCCGACGTCGAAGCCGGCATGCCCCAGGTAGCATACAGAGAAGCCATCACCCAGAGGGCCGAGTTCGACTACACACATAAGAAACAGACCGGCGGCGCCGGTCAGTACGGTCGAGTCGCCGGATTTATTGAGCCCCTTGAAACGGGTGAATACGAGTTCGTGGACGAAATCAAAGGGGGATCGATTCCCACTGAGTACGTTCCCGCCTGTGACAAAGGTTTCCGTTCATGCCTCAACAAGGGATCCGTAATCGGGTTTCCGATTGTAGGAGTCAAGGTGACCATCAATGACGGCAATTCTCATTCCGTCGATTCATTCGATTTGGCTTTTCAGGCCGCAGCGATAGGAGCCTTCAGGGAAGCCTATCGTAAGGCCAAGCCGGCCATTCTTGAGCCCATGATGAAGGTCGATGTCGAGGGACCCAAGGAATACCAGGGAGGAATCTTCGGCTCCATAAACCAGCGAAGAGGAACGATCGTCACCTCCTCCGAAGATGAGAGCTTCTGCAAAATCGAAGCCGAGGTGCCCCTCTCAGAGATGTTCGGCTACTCAACTGTCCTCAGATCACTGACCCAAGGAAAGGCGGAGTACAGCATGGAGTTCGCCCGATACTCCCGAGTCCCCCAAAGCATATCCGAGCAGCTCGTCAAGGAGTTTCAGGAAAAGCGCAAACCGACCCCGGTGGCCGGCTAATGAATATTTAAAGGCGCGTGGAGGTAGAGAACACTTGGAGGTAGAGAAATGGTCATAAAGGAACTTTTAGAGAGGAGCCCGATCCGCATTCTGGAAAAATCGACTCACGGCGGGCTGGGAAAAGGAAATCTGGGCATTATCGCCGCAAGAAAAGGCGTGGGCAAAACCGCCGTTCTCGTTCATCTCGCCACCGATCAGCTCTTTCAAGGCAATCATGTGATTCATGTCTCCTTCTCCGCCGACACCTCCCACATTGTTGACTGGTACGAGGATATCTTCAGTGAGATAACAAGACGGTACGATCTCGATGAGGCTATAGAGGTTCACAACGAGATCGTGAAAAACCGCGTCATCATGAACTTCAATCAGGAAGGGATCAGCGTCAGCCAGATCGTCAAGAGCCTCAAGGCGATGATCTACGATGGCGGATTCCGGGCGGATATGATCATCGTCGACACATTCGATTTCGCTAAGGCCAAAGCCGATGACGTCGCGACATTCAAGGGTTTTGCCGAAGAAGCGGGAATCGAAATCTGGATCAGTGCCACTTTGCCGGCAGGTCCTCTAGAGACCGATGATCGGGGCTACCCGCCCCTGATCTCTCCAATTATGGATTCGGTTTCCGTGCTGGTGCTGCTCCTGCCCAAGGAGGGATTTATCCACCTCGAACTTGTCAAAGATCACGACGCAAAGCAGACAACGGACACCCATCTCAAGCTGGACCCGAAAATTCTTCTGATAGCAAAAGAGGGTTCCTAGTCAGGAAAAAAGGATTGGCTTAGCTTTTCCAAGGCCTGCCGACAGGAGCTGTTCACCGAAAGAGCTTTGTGGCGGGACCTTGCTCCGGAAACAATCCGCACGTCTGACTTCGAAGTTCCCAATAATTTTGACATAAAGGAGACCAGCTCGTCGTTGGCCTTTCCCTTCTGGGCTGCAGCTTTTATCTTAACGACCAGCTCCCCGTTTAGGAAATCCACAACCGCGTTCCTTCCCGCTGCAGGCCGCGCCTTCAACCTAAAAATCAACCGGCCGTTATGTTCGGTGTAAATTATTTTTTGTTGCTTCTTCAACAAAGACTTTGCCTTTCCTATGCTATTTTAGTACTATTCTACTCATGATAACAGATAGGGTCGCTAGCGTTGGGAAAATCATAGAAAACATCTCGAACGTCTTTGTCGGCAAAGAGACTCAGATCAAAACTATGATTGTTGGGTTTCTTTCGGGTCTTCATGTTCTGATCGAGGACGTTCCCGGAGTCGGCAAAACGACACTGGCTAAATGCCTGGCCTCCAGCGTGGATCTGGATTTTGGACGGATCCAGTTCACACCGGATCTCCTTCCTGGCGATATAGTAGGGATGACTACATGGAACCAGGAGAAGCGGGAGTTTATATACAAGCCCGGTGCGATCATGCATCAGTTCATTCTGGCGGATGAGATAAACAGGGCTTCGCCGCGAACCCAGTCCAGTCTCCTGGAGGCGATGGAGGAACGCAACGTAACGGTGGATGGCGTTACTTACACGTTGCCCGAGCCCTTCTTCGTTATTGCGACCCAGAATCCCGTCCACTTCGTAGGTGCCTTTCCTCTTCCAGAAAATCAGGTCGACCGCTTTGGCATCTCTTTCTCTATGGGCTACCCGACCGAAGAAAACGAAGTGGAGATCCTCTCCCGATTTCAGACCGACAATCCTCTTCTCAGCCTGCAGCCCGTCTGCTCCCCGGATGATGTCAGAGAGATTCGACGTCAGGTGCGGCAGGTTCATGTGGAAGACAGCATCAAGCAGTTCATCATCAGGCTGTCAGCCGAAACGAGGAGAAGCGGCTTCGTCAAGCTGGGACTCAGCCCCCGGGCTAGTCAGCATCTGCTCCTCGCATCCCAGACCTATGCCTACATGTCGGAACGTGAGTTTGTGATTCCTGAAGATGTGCTGGATGTCGCCCGCGCTGTGCTGGCGCACAGGCTGATTCTTTCGGCCGAGGCGAGGATGGAGAACAAGAGCCCCCACGAAATCATTGACACTATCAAGGATCGGATTCCCATCCCGACCGGTCTCAAAAATTAGGAAAGAGTTAGAAAAACTCACTCCTGGAAACGCCTCTACACGCCCGATAATTTCTCGACTCGCCCATCCCGAGCTCAAGGTTTACGATAAAGCATTATACGGCTATAATGTACGACGAATTGGCCGTCAGGCAATCCACAGAGCTTCGGAAAATGGACATGAAAAAAATTGGCATTATCGGTTTCGGCAATATGGGCAGCGCTCTAGCCACCGGACTCAAAGACTCGGAATTCGAGCTGGCTGTCTCTGAGTTGAACCAGGATCGAGCCGGTCTAGCCGCTCGAGAGTACGGACTAAAGGTGTATGGAGAAAAAAAAGAAATCCTTGCGTATGCCGACTTGCTGGTCCTTGCCGTGAAACCTCAAGAGCTCGATGACCTCATGGAGGAGTTTCACAGCAACTCCCTCATCCCGCAGCTAAAGGACAAAGAAATCATCAGCATCATCGCTGGGAGATCGATCGAATACATCTCTAGCCGCCTCGAGCCGAGCGCAGTCGCTCGATTCATGCCCAACCTGGCGGCAACGGTAGGCAAAGCCGCTGTAGGGATCTCCTTCAGTCAAGAGGCAACGACTGAATTCAAAGAGGATTGCCTGAAGATTGCCTCTGCCCTCGGAAAACCCTACGAGCTACCAGAAAGCCTCATGGCTGCTATGACTGGGCTTTCGGGATCGGGCATCGCCTACGTATTCTCCTTTATTCACGCCATGGCGCTAGGTGGCGTCAAGACAGGAATTCCGTATCCCAAGGCGCTGGATATCTCCCTGGCGACGGTTGAGGGCGCCGCCGAAGTTGTAAGGCGAAGCGGGGAGAATCCCATCGAGTGGCTCTCCAGAGTCATTTCCCCGGCCGGCACGACTATACAGGGAGTAGCTGCCTTAGAGGAGAACGCCTTTACCCACGGCGTGATCCAGGCCGTAGAACGGGCCGCCCGCCGCGCAACAGAACTTGAAGGATAGCATCCTAGCCGATTGAAGTTCATAAACTTAAGTCTCCATCCCAAAAAATCCATTTAATAACGGGTTCCACACTCTGCATCGAAATTTGGAGGATACCTGATGAAATGGATTGTAAAAGTCCTGCTACCGATTTTCGTCTCTATGATTTCGGCTTGCTTCACCGTGAGCGAGGAGCGAATCGTGCTGCCCGCCGATACACCGGACAGCAAGATCGTAAGCATGCATCCGAAAAGCATCGATCCATCGCGCCTTCCGCTCGATTCCATCGAGGATCTTCACACCACCGGAAGCCCACCGAAGATCGATATCGGCACCTGGCGTTTGGAGGTGACAGGCGAAAAGGTGGGCCAACCCCTCTCCCTCTCGTACCAAGAACTCCAGAAGCTCGACACTATTGAAAAGAAAGTCCTTCTAATCTGTCCGATGTTCTTCGCCGATTATGCACGATGGAAAGGGGTGCCCCTATCACGCATTCTCGAGATGGCGAAAACCGATCCGTCCTACAGCAAGATCAACTTTAAGGGGATGGATGACTTCGCACGTGATTTTACCAAAGAGGAGGTTGAGGAAAACCTTCTCTTTCTAGCATTGAGTGTGAACGGGCAGAGGCTGCCTCTCAAACACGGCTACCCGGTCAGGCTTGTGGCAGAGGACATTTTCGGCGGCAAGTGGGTGAAGTGGATCAAAACCATCGAGGTCAACTAGATTAAAGCGGCTCCAGAACCGCAAAGCCGGTCCAGCGTTGCAGAACCTCTGGGACTTTTACGCTCCCATCCGGCCGCTGCAGCTGCTCGCAGAGAGCCGGAAGCAGTCGGCTGGTGGCCAATCCGGAAGCATTGAGGGTGTGCAGGAGCTCGTTTCGGCCCGTCTCTTTTCTTTTAAACCGCATATTGCCGCGCCTCGCCTGATAGTCCCGGGCATTGGAGATCGAGCTCACTTCCTTGAAATCCTGCATGCTGGGAATCCAGATCTCCACATCATAGGTCTTTGCCATGGCAGCGCTGCAATCTCCGGCTGCCAGCTTTGCGATGCGATAGTAGAGTCCCAATCCCTCGACCAATCGCTCAGCCTTTGTGAGGAGCTCTTCGTGAGCTCGAGCGGATTGCTCCGGAGTGGTGTATTGGAACATTTCGATCTTGTTGAACTGATGCCCCCGAATCATGCCTCGCTCTTCGGTCCTGTAG